>NZ_JBHYUG010000044.1:0-66916 GCF_042749375.1 Streptomyces sp. NPDC059477
CACTGGGACCGCAGGCTGGATGCGCGGCTGGCGGCTGCGCTGATGGGTATCCAGGCGATCAAGGGTGTGGAGGTGGGTGACGGTTTCGAGCTGGCGCGGGTGCCCGGTTCGCGGGCGCACGACGAGATCGTGAACACGCCCGAGGGTGTCCGGCGGGTGTCGGGGCGTTCGGGTGGTACCGAGGGTGGTCTGTCGACGGGTGAGCTGCTGCGGGTGCGGGCGGCGATGAAGCCGATCGCGACGGTGCCGAACGCTTTGCGGACGGTGGATGTGACGACGGGTGAGGCGGCGCAGGCCCATCATCAGCGGTCGGATGTCTCCGCCGTCCCGGCCGCCGGGATCGTCGCCGAGGCGATGGTCGCGCTGGTCCTGGCCGACGCGGTCGCGGAGAAGTTCGGCGGCGACAGCGTTCCCGAGACCCGCCGCAACGTCACCTCCTACCTCGACCAGCTGGCCATCCGGTGAGCGGCCCGCTGGTCGTGCTGGTCGGCCCGATGGGGGTCGGCAAGTCCACCGTGGGCGGACTGCTCGCCGAGCGGCTGGGCGTGGTGTTCCGCGACACGGACGCGGACATCGTGGCCGCGCGGGGCAAGGAGATCGCGGACATCTTCGTGGAGGAGGGCGAGGCCGCCTTCCGGACGCTGGAGAAGCAGGCCGTACGCCAGGCACTCGCCGAGCACGACGGCGTACTGGCCCTCGGCGGCGGCGCGATCCTCGACGCGGACACCCGGCTGAACCTCGCGGGCCTCCCGGTCGTCTATCTCTCCATGGACGTCGAGGAAGCGGTCCGGCGCACCGGGCTGAACGCGGCCCGGCCACTGCTGGCGATCAACCCGCGCAAACAGTGGCGGGAACTGATGGAGGCCCGGCGGCAGTTGTACGAGGGGGTCGCCCGCTCGGTGGTGGCCACCGACGGCCGTACCCCCGAAGAGGTCACCCAGGATGTGCTGGACGTGCTGGAACTGAAGACCGCCACCGCCGGGGCCCACCCGGACACCCCGCAGGAGGACGTCGTGACAGCGTCGGTGACGAGGATCCAGGTCGGCGGTACGGCGGGCAGCGAGCCGTACGAGGTCCTGGTGGGCCGTCAGCTCCTCGGTGAACTCGGCGGGCTGATCGGCGAGAAGGCCAAGCGGGTCGCCGTGCTGCACCCCGAGGCACTCGCCGAGACCGGGGACGCGCTCCGCGCCGACCTGGCCGGACAGGGGTACGAGGCCGTCGCCATCCAGGTGCCCAACGCCGAGGAGGCCAAGACCGCCGAGGTCGCCGCCTACTGCTGGAAGGCGCTCGGCCAGTCCGGGTTCACCCGCACCGATGTGATCATCGGCGTGGGCGGCGGCTCCACCACCGACCTGGCCGGGTTCGTCGCCGCGACCTGGCTGCGCGGCGTGCGCTGGATCGCCGTACCGACGACCGTGCTCGGCATGGTCGACGCGGCGGTCGGCGGCAAGACCGGCATCAACACCGCCGAGGGCAAGAATCTGGTGGGCTCCTTCCACCCGCCCGCCGGGGTGCTGTGCGACCTGGCCGCGCTGGACACCCTGCCGGTCAACGACTTCGTCTCCGGGCTCGCCGAGATCATCAAGGCCGGGTTCATCGCCGACCCGGTGATCCTCCAGCTCATCGAGGCCGACCCGGAGGGCGCCCGCAGCCCGGCCGGACCGCACACCGCCGAGCTGATCGAGCGGTCCATCAAGGTCAAGGCCGAGGTGGTCTCCTCGGACCTGAAGGAATCCGGTCTGCGCGAGATCCTCAATTACGGTCACACCCTCGCGCACGCCATCGAGAAGAACGAGCGCTACCAGTGGCGGCACGGCGCCGCCGTGGCCGTCGGCATGCACTTCGCCGCCGAACTCGGCCGGGTCGCGGGCCGCCTCGACGACGCCACGGCCGACCGGCACCGCACCATCCTGGAAGCCGTCGGGCTGCCCCTGCACTACCGCCATGACCAGTGGCCCAAGCTGCTGGAGACCATGAAGGTCGACAAGAAGTCCCGCGGCGACCTGCTCCGCTTCATCGTGCTGGACGGTCTCGCCAAGCCGACCGTCCTGGAGGGCCCCGACCCTGCCGTGCTGCTCGCCGCGTACGGCGAGGTGGGGGAGTAGGTCCGCTCGGGTTCCTCGCGTCCGTTCCGCCTTGCGGCGGCGGGCACTCGGGGCCGTTCCCGGCCGTTCACCATACGACGGCCGGGGGCGGTACGGTTCGGTGGCGACGGGGTGCGCGCCCCGCCGCCGGTACCCATCGCCATGTCGCGCGTGACCCGCGGGGCGACGAAGCCCGCCCGCAGGCGCACGCGCCGAGAACGACGAGACGGAGTGGTACCGGATGCAGCACGCAGGGGGGTATCCGCTGCCGCCCCACCAGCCGGGGCAGGGCCCGTCGTCCGGCTGGTCACCCGCCGCGCACCAACCCATGGGCCGCCCTCAGGCCCCCCGCGGTTCCGGCCCCGTGCCCGTTCCACCGCCCCCGCCGGTCCCCGGCTTCACCGCGCCTCCCCCTCACCCGGCGCCGGCCCCGGAGAGCACCGGCCATGTCACGCTGCCGCCCGGCGGCCCCGTGGGCATGCCCGGCCCCCTCCCGGCGACGGCCGCCCCGGACCCGCTGACCACCACGCTCGCCGTGCTGCTGATCGGCCCCGCGGGCGCCGGGAAGACCAGCGTCGCCAAGTACTGGGCCGACCACCGCCGGGTCCCCACCGCCCACATCAGCCTCGACGACGTCCGCGAGTGGGTCCGCGCCGGTTTCGCCGACCCCCAGTCCGGGTGGAACGACCACTCCGAGGCCCAGTACCGCCTGGCCCGCCGCACCTGCGGCTTCGCCGCCCGCAACTTCCTCGCCAACGGCATCTCCTGCATCCTCGACGACGCCGTGTTCCCCGACCGCCCGGTCGTCGGCCTCGGCGGCTGGAAACGTCATGTCGGCCCCGGCCTGCTCCCGGTCGTCCTCCTCCCCGGCCTGGAGATCGTCCTGGAGCGCAACGCGGAACGCCACGGCAATCGCCGCCTCAGCGACGAGGAGGTCGCCCGCATCCACGGCCGCATGGCCGGCTGGTACGGCTCCGGCCTCCCGATCATCGACAATTCCCACCTGGATGTCCCCACCACCTCCCACATCCTCAACGAGGTCCTGGCCCGCTCAATAGCAAGCCCCCCGAACTGGTAAGGGGCGGGGGAAACAGGGGAGCGGGTACGGGGGCGCGATCAGCCCCGCCCTGAGCCGCCCACCCCGGGCGCCGTCCCCGACCAGTTCCGCGCTGAGCTGCCCATCCCGGGCACCGGCCCGACCTGTCAGGGGCGCGGGGAACTGCGCGAGACGCCCCACCGGCCCGCACCCGGCGACAACCCGGTCCCCCCCACAGAACCGCCCCCGCCGACAACCCGGCACCACCCCGAACCACATCCCCCAACCCCCTTCGGCGCACGCCAACCGGCACAAACCCCCCATCCCTCCTACGCTCGACACATGTCAGAGGTGTACGCGACCCGCCGAGCCCGGCTGAGGGAACACAGCAACGCCAGCGGCAGCGCCACCGCGCTGGTCACCCGCCCCGCCAACGTGCGCTACCTCGCCGGCGCCGCCCCGCAGGGCTCCGCGCTGCTGCTGGGCAAGCGCGAGGACTTCCTGGTCTGCGCCGGCCCACCGGACGAGCAGGCGGGCGACGGCCGCCCCGACGGCACCCTCCGCCTGCACCTGCTGGAAGGAACCGGCGACTGCGCCGTGGCCGGGGCCGGCCTCGCCGCGGCCCAGGGCGCCGACTCCCTCGCCGTCGAGGAGCACCACCTCACCGTCGCCCGGCACCGGGCCATCGGCTCGGTCGCCCCCGGCCTGCGGCTGACCGACGTCGGCGGAGTGGTGGAACAACTCCGCGTGATCAAGGACGAGGAGGAGATCTCCTGTCTGCGCATCGGCGCCGAGATCGCCGACCAGGCCCTCGGTGAACTGCTGGAGTCGATCCTCGTGGGCCGCACGGAACGCCACCTCGCCCTCGAACTGGAGCGCCGCCTGGTCGACCACGGCGCCGACGGCCCCGCCTTCGCCACCTCCGTCGCCACCGGCCCGCACGCCGGCCGCCGTGGCCACCGCCCCACCGACCGCCGGGTGGAGGAGGGCGACTTCCTCTCCGTGTGCCTGGGCGCGACGTACCGCGGCTACCGCTGCGAGATCGGCCGCACGTTCGTCATCGGGACCTCCCCCGCGGACTGGCAGATCGAGCTGTACGACCTGGTCTTCGCGGCGCAGCGGGCCGGACGCGAGTCGCTGGTGCCGGGCGCCGCCTGCCGTGACGTGGACCGCGCCGCCCGGCAGGTGCTGGACCGGGCCGGGTACGGCGCGGGACTCCCGGCGCTCACCGGACACGGCGTCGGACTCGAAATCGACGAGGACCCGCAGATCGCCCCCGCGGCCATGGGTAAACTGGACGCTTGCGTGCCGGTCACCGTCGAACCCGGGGTCCACCTCCCGGGCCGGGGCGGCGTCCGGATCGATGACACGCTCGTCGTCCGCCCCGAGGCGGACGGCGGACCCGAGCTACTTACCATCACGACCAAGGAGCTGCTCGCGTTGTAGGCGCGTGCCCCGGGGTCGTCCACGTCAGTCCAGGAGATTGAAGCAACCGTGGCTTCCACGAACGACCTCAAGAACGGCATGGTGCTCAAGCTCGACGGCGGCCAGCTGTGGTCCGTTGTCGAGTTCCAGCACGTCAAGCCCGGCAAGGGCCCCGCTTTCGTGCGCACCAAGCTGAAGAACGTGCTGTCCGGCAAGGTGGTCGACAAGACCTTCAACGCCGGCGTCAAGGTCGAGACGGCCACCGTCGACAAGCGCGACATGCAGTTCTCCTACATGGACGGCGACTACTTCGTCTTCATGGACATGGAGACCTACGACCAGCTGCACATCGACCGCAAGACCGTCGGTGACGCCGCCAACTTCCTGATCGAGGGCTTCGAGGCCACGGTCGCGCAGAACGAGGGCAGTGTGCTCTTCGTGGAGCTGCCCACCGCCGTCGAGCTGAACATCGCCGAGACCGAGCCGGGCCTCCAGGGCGACCGCTCCACCGGCGGCACCAAGCCCGCCAAGCTGGAGACGGGCTACGAGATCCAGGTCCCGCTCTTCATCGCCAGCGGCGAGAAGATCAAGGTCGACACCCGCTCCGGCGACTACCTCGGCCGGGTGAACAGCTAACCGTGGCTGCCCGCAACACGGCCCGCAAGCGCGCCTTCCAGATCCTCTTCGAGGGCGATCAACGCGACGCCGGCGTCCTGACGGTGCTCGCGGACTGGATCCGGCACTCCCGGACCGACCCGCGCCAGCCCCCGGTGAGCGAGTACACGATGGAGCTGGTGGAGGGGTACGCGGAGCACGCGACCCGGATCGACGAGCTGATCTCGCAGTACGCCGTCGGCTGGACGCTGGACCGCATGCCGGTCGTCGACCGCAACATCCTGCGCCTGGGCGCGTACGAACTGATCTGGGTGGACGGGACGCCGGACGCGGTCGTGCTGGACGAGATGGTGCAGCTCGCGAAGGAGTTCTCGACGGACGAGTCCCCGTCGTTCGTCAATGGGCTGCTCGGGCGGCTGAAGGAACTCAAGCCGTCGCTGCGCCGGGAAGGTGCGTAGGCGGCGGACCGGTGGGTGCCGTCGGAAGGGGTTCGTGGGGAGTGGTGGCCGTAGCGTCGCCGGGTGCCGGTCCGGTGGGGCGTCTCGCGCAGTTCCCCGCGCCCCCAGGTCTCTCCGCCCGCCCGGCACGCAGAAGGGCCCCCAGTGGTCACTGGGGGCCCTTCTCATGTCCACGGGCGGCTCACGCGCGTGGTCCGCGGGGGCTCACACGCGTACCGGGCGGCATCGCCTGTGCCTGCGCAGGCGTACATCCGTACGCCGGTAGGGCGGCGGAGGCACAGGCCCGCACGACAGCGGCTCGCACCCGTACGGCAGCCGTTCGCGTCCGTACGGCGGCGGCTCGCGCCCGGATACCTGGCGACGGCACGTTTCTGCTGGGCCCGCCCCGACGGACCGGTGCCCAAGGGACCGGCCCGCCGGACTGGTCCTGCTGGACCGGCCCCGCCGGATTGCCTTCGCCGGACCCGCGGAGCGCTCAGCTCTCGTCGGCGTGGGAGACCGCGCGGCGCGCGTCCGCGTCCAGGACGCCCCAGCTGATCAGCTGCTCGGTGAGGACCGAGGGCGACTGGTCGTAGATCACGGCGAGTGTGCGCAGGTCGTCCTGGCGGATCGACAGCACCTTGCCGTTGTAGTCGCCGCGCTGGGACTGGATCGTCGCCGCGTAGCGCTGGAGGGGGCCCGCCTTCTCGGCCGGGACCGTGGCCAGCCGCTCCAGGTCGAGGACCAGCTTGGGCGGCGGCTCGGCGGCGCCGCCGGGTGTGGTGCCCGGCAGCAGCTCCTGCACCGGCACGCCGTAGAAGTCCGCCAGCTCGGCGAGGCGCTGCACGGTCACCGCGCGGTCACCGCGCTCGTACGAACCGACCACTACGGCCTTCCAGCGGCCCTGGGACTTCTCCTCGACACCGTGGAGGGAAAGGCCCTGCTGGGTGCGGATGGCCCGGAGCTTGGCCCCGAGCTGTTTGGCGTATTCGCTGGACATATAGCTCCCCGGCACTGTGTCTACGCGGCCGGCTCGGGTGCCGAGCCGCGCGGCTGGTAACTCACTGTGAGGTTACGCAGCGTTACTCTGCTGCGTCAAGCCGAATGGTCCGCACCGACTCTTCCGTGGTAGTGCCGACCGATTGCGCCAAGCGGGTGATCCGGGGTCCTCGGGAGGGTGATCCGGGGTGACCTGGGGGTGTGCCGCAACGTTTCGCGCGGGCCTGCTACCGTAAACGGCGCAATCTCGACGTCCTTTAAGGTCCGTCCCGTGAGGCGGAGAAGGAGGTCCGTTTCGTATGGACAAGCAGCAAGATCAGCAGCAGGACGAGCAGCGGGAAGCGGAGCACGGCGCGTCCGCGTCCGAGGCGCGGCCCGTGCTCGAAGGCCCCGACATCGCGCGGGTCCTGACCCGTATCGCCCACGAGATCGTCGAACGCGCCAAGGGCGCCGACGACGTGGTGCTCCTCGGCATTCCGACCCGCGGCGTCCATCTCGCCCGCCGGCTCGCCGCCAAGCTCGAAGAGATCACCGAGCGCAAGGTCCCCTGCGGCGCCCTGGACATCACCATGTACCGCGACGACCTGCGCATGCACCCGCCGCGCGCCCTGGCCCGCACCGAGATCCCCGGTGACGGCGTCGACGGCCGGCTCGTCGTCCTCGTCGACGACGTGCTGTTCTCCGGCCGCACCATCCGCGCAGCCCTGGACGCGCTGAACGACATCGGGCGCCCGCGCGCGGTGCAGCTCGCCGTCCTGGTCGACCGCGGCCACCGCGAACTGCCCATCCGCGCGGACTACGTCGGCAAGAACCTCCCCACGTCGCTGCGGGAGACGGTCAAGGTCCAGCTCGCCGAGGAGGACGGTCGCGACACCGTGCTGCTCGGCGTCAAGCCGGCCGCCCCGGGCGGGCGTCGGTAGCGAGCGAGCGGCGTACGGCCCGTGCCGTACGCCGTACCCGTGTGCCCCGCTCCTCGCCACCCCGATCCGCCTCGCCCGAATTCTCCCGATACTGAACTGCCTTACGGAGCCTGAAAGATGCAGCGTCATCTCATCTCGGCAGCCGACCTGACCCGCGACGACGCCGTGCTGATCCTCGACACCGCCGAGGAGATGGCCCGGGTCGCGGACCGGCCGATCAAGAAGCTGCCGACCCTGCGCGGTCGCACCGTCGTCAATCTCTTCTTCGAGGACTCGACCCGGACCCGGATCTCCTTCGAGGCCGCCGAGAAGCGGTTGTCCGCGGACGTCATCAACTTCACCGCCAAGGGGTCGAGCGTCTCCAAGGGCGAGTCCCTGAAGGACACCGCCCAGACCCTGGAGGCGATGGGCGTCGACGCCGTCGTCATCCGGCACGGCGCCTCCGGGGCCCCGTACCGGCTCGCCAACTCCGGCTGGATCGACGCGGCCGTGATCAACGCCGGGGACGGCACCCACCAGCACCCCACCCAGGCGCTGCTGGACGCCTTCACCATGCGCCGCCGGCTGGTCGGCCGGGACGCCGGGCTCGGCCAGGACCTCGCCGGGAAGCACATCACCCTCGTCGGCGACATCCTGCACAGCCGGGTCGCCCGCTCCAACGTCGATCTGCTGCACACCCTCGGCGCCCACGTCACCCTGGTCGCCCCGCCCACCCTGCTCCCGGTCGGCATGGCGAACTGGCCCTGCGAGGTGTCGTACGACCTCGACGCGACGCTCCCCAAGTCCGACGCGGTGATGCTGCTGCGCGTCCAGCGCGAGCGGATGAACGCGGCGTTCTTCCCGACCGAGCGGGAGTACTCGCGCCGCTACGGCCTCGACGGCGACCGCATGGCGCGGATGCCGGAGCACGCCATCGTGATGCACCCCGGCCCGATGGTCCGCGGCATGGAGATCTCCGCCGAGGTCGCCGACTCCCCGCGCTGCACCGTCGTCGAGCAGGTCGCGAACGGCGTGTCCATCCGGATGGCCGTGCTGTATCTGCTGCTCGGCGGCAACGAGCCCGCCGTGACCCCGGCCCGTACCGCCGAGTCCGCCGCCCCCGCCGCCCCCGTCACCAAGGAGAAGTAACCGACATGAGCAAGATCCTTATCCGTGGTGCGAAGGTGCTCGGCGGCGAGCCGCAGGACGTGCTGATCGACGGCGGGACGATCGAGGCGGTCGGCGCCGGACTGTCCGCCGAGGGCGCCGAGGTCGTCGAGGCCGGCGGCAAGGTGCTGCTGCCGGGCCTGGTCGACCTGCACACCCATCTGCGCGAGCCGGGCCGCGAGGACTCAGAGACCGTGCTGACCGGCACCCGCGCGGCGGCCTCCGGAGGCTTCACCGCCGTCTTCGCCATGGCCAACACCTTCCCCGTCGCCGACACCGCCGGCGTGGTCGAGCAGGTCTACCGGCTAGGCCGGGAACACGGCTACTGCGACGTCCAGCCGATCGGCGCGGTCACCGTCGGCCTGGAGGGCAAGCAGCTCGCCGAGCTGGGCGCCATGCACGAGTCGGCGGCCGGCGTCACCGTCTTCTCCGACGACGGCAAGTGCGTCGACGACGCGGTGATCATGCGCCGCGCGCTGGAGTACGTGAAGGCGTTCGGCGGGGTCGTCGCCCAGCACGCCCAGGAGCCGCGGCTGACCGAGGGCGCCCAGATGAACGAGGGCGTGGTCTCCGCCGAACTGGGGCTCGGCGGCTGGCCGGCGGTGGCCGAAGAATCGATCATCGCCCGGGATGTCCTGCTCGCCGAACATGTCGGATCCCGCGTCCACATCTGCCATCTGTCGACCGCGGGCTCCGTGGAGATCGTCCGCTGGGCCAAGTCCCGCGGCATCGACGTCACCGCCGAGGTCACCCCGCACCACCTGCTGCTCACCGACGAGCTGGTCCGCAGCTACAACCCGGTGTACAAGGTCAACCCGCCGCTGCGCACCGAGCGCGATGTGCTCGCCCTGCGCGAGGCCCTCGCCGACGGCACCATCGACATCGTCGCCACCGACCACGCCCCGCACCCGCACGAGGACAAGGACTGCGAGTGGGCCGCCGCCGCCATGGGGATGGTGGGCCTGGAGACCGCGTTGTCAGTGGTGCAGGAGACCATGGTGGACACGGGCCTGCTGGACTGGGCCGGCGTCGCCGACCGGATGTCCGCCGGGCCCGCCCGGATCGGACAGGCATCCGGACACGGCCGTCCCGTCTCGGCTGGTGAGCCCGCCAACCTCACCCTCGTCGACACGGAATACCGTGGCCGGGTGGACCCCGCGGGCTTCGCCTCGCGCAGCCGCAACACCCCGTACCAGGGGCGTGAGCTGCCGGGCCGTGTCACGCACACCTGGCTCCGGGGCAAGGCGACGCTCGTCGACGGGAAACTCACGTGACAACTCTGCACGCACTGGCCACCGACCTGCACGGTCTGGCCGCCGACCAGAAGTCGGCCGAGGTGACCGACTGGGCCGCCCGCGTGGGCTGGATCGTGGGCCTCGCCCTGTTCGTCGCGCTCGTGTACTGGCTGATGCGCGAGGGCTGGAAATGGCGCGGCACCCTTCAGGGCGACCTACCGGAGCTGCCCGCCGCGCCGGAGGACCCCGGCCCGGCGACACTGACGATGACCGGCCGCTACCACGGCTCGACCACGGCCGGCCACTGGCTCGACCGCATCGTGGCGCACGGCCTGGGCTCCCGCAGCCGCGCCGAGCTGACCCTGACGGACGCGGGACTGGACGTCGTACGCCCCGGTGCGAACGACTTCTTCGTCCCCGCCGAGCGGCTGCGCGAGGCCCGGCTCGACAAGGGCATCGCGGGCAAGGTGCTCACCGAGGGCGGTCTCCTGATCGTCACCTGGGAGCACGGGGACCGGCTGATCGACTCCGGGTTCCGCTCCGACCGGGCCGCCGAGCACGGGGAATGGGTCCACACGCTCGACAACATGATCAAGAAGACGGAAGGCGCACGATGACAACCTCCACCAGGGGAGCCGTCAAGGTTCCCGCCGTACTCGTCCTGGAGGACGGCCGGATCTTCCGCGGCCGTGCCTACGGGGCCGTGGGGGTGACCTTCGGCGAGGCCGTCTTCTCCACCGGCATGACCGGCTACCAGGAGACCCTCACCGACCCCTCGTACCACCGCCAGGTCGTCGTCATGACCGCCCCGCACGTCGGCAACACGGGCTTCAACGACGAGGACAGCGAGTCGAGGCGCATCTGGGTCTCCGGGTACGTGGTGCGCGACCCCGCGCGCGTGCCGTCCAACTGGCGCTCCCGGCGCTCGCTGGACGAGGAGCTGGCCGCCCAGGGCGTCGTCGGGATCTCCGGCGTCGACACCCGCGCCCTCACCCGGCATCTGCGCGAGCGCGGCGCCATGCGCGTCGGGATCTTCTCCGGCAACGCCCTGCCCGACGACGGCACCATGCTCGCCGAGGTCCGCCAGGCCCCCGAGATGACCGGCGCCGACCTCTCCGCCGAGGTCGCCACCGAGCAGGCGTACGTCGTCCCCGCGATCGGCCCCGACGGCGCAGCCGTCCCGATCGGCACCGCGCGGTTCACCGTCGCCGCCGTGGACCTCGGCATCAAGGGCATGACCCCGCACCGGATGGCCGAGCGCGGCATAGAGGTGCATGTGCTGCCCGCGACGGCGAGCGTCGAGGACGTGTACGCCGTGCGGCCCGACGGCGTGTTCTTCTCCAACGGTCCCGGCGACCCCGCCACCGCCGACCACCCGGTCTCCGTGATGCGGGCGGTGCTGGAGCGCGGCACGCCGCTCTTCGGCATCTGCTTCGGCAACCAGATCCTCGGGCGCGCGCTGGGCTTCGGCACCTACAAGCTGAAGTACGGCCACCGCGGCATCAACCAGCCGGTGCAGGACCGTACGACCGGCAAGGTCGAGGTCACCGCGCACAACCACGGCTTCGCCGTGGACGCCCCGCTCGACCGGATCTCCGAGACCCCCTACGGCCGCGCCGAGGTCTCCCACGTCTGCCTCAACGACGACGTGGTGGAGGGCATCCAGCTCCTGGACCGCCCGGCCTTCAGCGTCCAGTACCACCCCGAAGCGGCAGCCGGCCCGCACGACGCCGCCTACCTCTTCGACCGCTTCACATCCCTGATGGAGGGCCAGCGTGCCTAAGCGCACCGATATCCAGTCCGTCCTGGTCATCGGCTCCGGCCCGATCGTCATCGGCCAGGCAGCCGAGTTCGACTACTCCGGCACGCAGGCGTGCCGCGTCCTGAAGGCCGAGGGCCTGCGCGTCGTCCTGGTCAACTCCAACCCGGCGACGATCATGACGGACCCGGAGATCGCCGACGCCACCTACGTCGAGCCGATCACCCCCGAGTTCGTCGAGAAGATCATCGCCAAGGAGCGCCCCGACGCCCTGCTGCCCACCCTGGGCGGCCAGACGGCCCTGAACACCGCGATCTCGCTGCACGAGAACGGGGTCCTCGCCAAGTACGGCGTCGAGCTGATCGGCGCCAATGTCGAGGCGATCCACAAGGGCGAGGACCGCGAGCAGTTCAAGGTGGTCGTGGAGGCCGTCCGCGCCAAGATCGGGCACGGCGAGTCCGCCCGCTCGGTGATCTGCCACACCATGGACGACGTCCTCGCGGGCGTGGACACCCTCGGCGGCTACCCGGTCGTGGTCCGCCCGTCCTTCACCATGGGCGGCGCCGGCTCCGGATTCGCGCACGACGAGGACGAGCTGCGCCGCATCGCCGGCCAGGGCCTGACCCTCTCGCCGACCACCGAGGTGCTCCTGGAGGAGTCCATCCTCGGCTGGAAGGAGTACGAGCTGGAGCTGATGCGCGACAAGCACGACAACGTCGTGGTGGTCTGCTCCATCGAGAACTTCGACCCCATGGGCGTGCACACCGGCGACTCCATCACCGTCGCCCCCGCCATGACCCTCACCGACCGCGAGTACCAGATCCTGCGGGACATCGGCATCGCCGTGATCCGCGAGGTCGGCGTCGACACCGGCGGCTGCAACATCCAGTTCGCGGTGGACCCCGAGGACGGCCGGGTCATCGTCATCGAGATGAACCCGCGCGTGTCGCGGTCCTCGGCGCTCGCCTCCAAGGCCACCGGCTTCCCCATCGCGAAGATCGCCGCGAAGCTCGCCGTCGGCTACACCCTGGACGAGATCCCCAACGACATCACCCAGGAGACCCCCGCGTCCTTCGAGCCCACGCTCGACTACGTGGTGGTCAAGGCCCCCCGCTTCGCCTTCGAGAAGTTCCCGCAGGCCGACTCCACGCTCACGACCACCATGAAGTCGGTCGGCGAGGCCATGGCCATCGGCCGCAACTTCACCGAGGCGTTCCAGAAGGCCCTGCGCTCGCTGGAGAAGAAGGGCAGCCAGTTCACCTTCACCGGCGCCCCCGGCGACAAGGCGACCCTCCTGGCGGAGGCCGTACGGCCCACGGACGGCCGGATCAACACCGTCATGGAGGCCATCCGCGCGGGCGCCACGCCCGAGGAGGTCTTCGAGGCGACCCGGATCGACCCCTGGTTCGTCGACCAGCTCTTCCTCATCAAGGAGATCGCCGACGAACTGACGGGCGCGCCCGAGCTGACCGCCGAGCTGCTCGCCGAGGCCAAGCGGCACGGCTTCTCCGACCAGCAGATCGGCGAGATCCGCGGCCTGCGCGAGGACGTGGTCCGCGAGGTGCGGCACGCGCTGGGCATCCGCCCGGTCTACAAGACGGTCGACACCTGCGCCGCCGAGTTCGCCGCGCGGACGCCGTACTTCTACTCCTCCTACGACGAGGAGACCGAGGTCGCGCCGCGCGAGAAGCCCGCCGTGATCATCCTGGGCTCCGGCCCGAACCGCATCGGCCAGGGCATCGAGTTCGACTACTCCTGCGTCCACGCCTCCTTCGCGCTGAGCGACGCCGGGTACGAGACGGTGATGGTCAACTGCAACCCCGAGACCGTCTCCACCGACTACGACACCTCCGACCGGCTCTACTTCGAGCCGCTCACCCTGGAGGACGTCCTGGAGATCGTCCACGCGGAGGCGCAGGCCGGGCCGATCGCGGGCGTGATCGTCCAGCTCGGCGGCCAGACCCCGCTCGGCCTGTCCCAGGCGCTCAAGGACAACGGCGTACCGATCGTCGGCACCTCCCCGGAGGCCATCCACGCCGCCGAGGACCGCGGCGCCTTCGGCCGGGTCCTCGCCGAGGCCGGCCTCCCGGCGCCCAAGCACGGCACGGCCACCACCTTCGCCGGCGCCAAGGCCATCGCCGACGAGATCGGCTACCCGGTCCTGGTCCGCCCCTCCTACGTGCTCGGCGGACGCGGCATGGAGATCGTCTACGACGAGACCCGCCTCGCCTCCTACATCGCCGAGTCGACCGAGATCAGCCCCTCCCGGCCGGTGCTGGTCGACCGCTTCCTGGACGACGCCATCGAGATCGACGTCGACGCCCTGTACGACGGCGAGGAGCTGTACCTCGGCGGCGTCATGGAGCACATCGAGGAGGCCGGCATCCACTCCGGCGACTCGGCGTGCGCCCTGCCCCCCATCACGCTGGGCGGCTTCGACATCAAGCGGCTGCGCGCCTCCACGGAGGCCATCGCGCGCGGGGTGGGCGTCCGGGGCCTGATCAACATCCAGTTCGCCATGGCGGGCGACATCCTCTACGTCCTGGAGGCCAACCCGCGCGCGTCCCGCACGGTCCCCTTCACCTCCAAGGCGACCGCCGTGCCGCTGGCCAAGGCCGCCGCGCGGATCTCGCTGGGCGCGACCGTCGCCGAACTGCGCGCCGAGGGCCTGCTCCCGGCCGCCGGTGACGGCGGTGAGCTGCCGCTGGACGCGCCGATCTCCGTCAAGGAGGCCGTGATGCCGTGGTCCCGCTTCCGGGACATCCACGGCCGCGGTGTCGACACGGTCCTCGGCCCGGAGATGCGCTCCACCGGCGAGGTCATGGGCATCGACTCCGCCTTCGGCACGGCGTACGCCAAGTCGCAGGCCGCTGCGTACGGCCCGCTGCCCACCAAGGGCCGCGCCTTCATCTCCGTCGCCAACCGCGACAAGCGCTCGATGATCTTCCCGGCGCGCGAGCTGGTCGCCCACGGCTTCGAGTTGCTGGCCACCTCCGGCACCGCCGAGGTCCTCAAGCGCAACGGCATCCACGCCACGGTCGTGCGCAAGCAGTCCGAGGGCCCCGGGCCGGGCGGCGAGCCGACCATCGTCCAGCTCATCCACGCGGGCGAGGTCGACCTCATCGTCAACACGCCGTACGGCACCGGCGGGCGCCTCGACGGCTACGAGATCCGGACGGCGGCCGTCGCCCGGTCCGTGCCCTGTCTGACCACCGTCCAGGCCCTCGCCGCGGCCGTCCAGGGCATCGACGCCCTGCACCACGGCGATGTGGGGGTCCGGTCCCTCCAGGAACACGCCGAGCATCTGACCGCGGCCCGCGACTAGCAGCCCCGAGGGGGACACCGGAAACGGTGTCCCCCTCTTGCTGAGGACCCTTGCCGAGGGCCCGTTCCTCTCGCTTCTCGCTGAGGACCCGTTCAGGACACCAGGTGTGGTGAAGGACTCCATGTACAAGATCTTCTTCAATCTTCTCTTCCGGCGGATGGACCCCGAGCGGGCCCATCACCTGGCCTTCCGCTGGATCCGGCTCGTCGCGCGCGTCCCCGTGCTGCGGACCTTCGTCGCCGCCGCGCTGGCCCCCCGCCACGAAGAACTGCGGACCGAGGCGCTCGGGCTGCGGATGCACGGGCCGTTCGGGCTCGCCGCCGGGTTCGACAAGAACGCCATCGCCATTGACGGCATGTCCATGCTGGGCTTCGACCATGTCGAGATCGGCACGGTCACCGGCGAGGCACAGCCGGGCAACCCCAGGAAGCGGCTGTTCCGGCTGGCGCCGGACCGGGCGCTGATCAACCGGATGGGCTTCAACAACGACGGCTCGCTCACCGTCGCCGCGCGCCTGGCGTCCCGCGAGCCCGTCTTCCGGACGGTCGTCGGGGTGAACATCGGCAAGACCAAGACGGTGCCGGAGGCCGACGCGGCGAGCGACTACGTGAAGTCGGCCGAACGCCTGGCACCGTACGCGGACTACCTGGTCGTGAACGTCTCCTCGCCCAACACACCCGGACTGCGCAACCTCCAGGCCACCGAGGCGCTGCGCCCGCTGCTGACCGCCGTGCGCGAGGCCGCCGACCGGACCGTCACCGCCCGGCGGGTCCCCCTGCTGGTGAAGATCGCCCCCGACCTCGCCGACGAGGACGTCGACGCCGTCGCCGACCTGGCCGTGGAACTGGGTCTGGACGGAATCATCGCCACCAACACCACCATCGCGCGCGAAGGGCTGGGCCTGCGCTCCGCCCCCTCCCTGACCGAGGAGACCGGCGGACTGTCCGGCGCCCCGCTCAAGACCCGCTCCCTGGAGGTGCTGCGGCGCCTCTACGCGCGCGTGGGCGACCGGATCACCCTGGTCGGCGTCGGCGGCGTCGAGAACGCCGAGGACGCCTGGCAGCGCATCCTGGCCGGCGCCACGCTGGTCCAGGGCTACAGCGCGTTCATCTACGAGGGACCGTTCTACGCCCGCGCGATCCACAAGGGCCTGGCCGCGCGCCTGCGGACCAGCCCGTACGCCACCCTCGCCGACGCGGTCGGCGCCGACGTCAGGAAGGCCGCCCCATGATCCGGGAACCCTTCGGCGCACGGCTGCGCCACGCCATGGACGCGCGCGGGCCGCTGTGCGTCGGCATCGACCCGCACGCCTCGCTGCTCACCGACTGGGGCCTGAACGACGACGTGGCCGGTCTGGAGCGGTTCAGCCGGACGGTCGTGGAGGCCACCGCGGACCGGGTCGCCGTGCTGAAGCCGCAGAGCGCGTTCTTCGAGCGGTTCGGCTCGCGCGGGATCGCCGTGCTGGAGCGGACCGTGGCCGACGCCCGCGCGGCGGGCGCCCTGGTGCTGATGGACGCCAAGCGCGGCGACATCGGCTCCACCATGGCCGCGTACGCCGAGACCTTCCTGCACAAGGACTCCCCGCTGTTCTCGGACGCGCTGACCGTCTCGCCGTTCCTCGGCTACGGCTCGCTCGCCCCGGCCGTGGCGCTCGCGCGCGAGAGCGGCTCCGGCCTGTTCGTGCTGGCGCTGACCTCCAACCCGGAGGGCGGCGAGGTGCAGCGCGCCCTGCGCGCGGACGGCCGGGACGTGGCCGCCACGATGCTGGCCCACCTGGCGGCCGAGAACGCGGCCGAGAACGCGGCGGAGAACGCTGCTGAGAGCACCGGGGAGGAGCCGCTCGGCTCCTTCGGCGCGGTCGTCGGGGCCACGCTGGGCGATCTGTCGTCGTACGACCTCGCCATCGGCGGTCCGCTGCTCGCGCCCGGCATCGGGGCCCAGGGCGCGGCCGTCGCCGATCTGCCCAGGCTGTTCGGGGCGGCGGTGCGCGAGGTGGTGCCGAACGTCAGCCGGGGAGTGCTGCGGCACGGACCCGACGCGGGCGCGCTGCGCGCCGCCGCCGAGCGGTTCGCGGGGGAGGTCCGGGAGGCGCTGGAGGGGGCCGGCTAGGCGCTGGGCAGGGGCCGGCCGGCGGGGCGGCCGGGGACCCGGCGCACGGGTGCGGGAAGTGGTGCCCGGGGGACGGGATCGACGTCCGGGTGGAGTGCTGGATAAACGTCCGATGACTGGCCGGGAGGGCTCTTGAGGCTGGATACATCCTCAAATCCGGGGCAATATGTCTGCAATGTACCGTCCTGCTGGAGGCTGACCAGGACTTTTCCGCTGTTCTCGCTGACTCTGGCGGACTTGACCGCTAGTCTCCGACGAGAGTGAACGGGCAAAGCGTGTTGCTCGTGGCTCCCCAGGTGTGGGGCGATTAGGTTCCTCACCGGTCCGTATCCGACAGTTCGACATCCGAGGTGACGTAGGCGTGGCTCTTCCGCCCCTTACCCCCGAACAGCGCGCAGCCGCGCTCGAAAAGGCCGCCGCGGCTCGCCGGGAGCGGGCCGAGGTCAAGAATCGACTCAAGCACTCCGGCGCCTCCCTGCACGAGGTCATCAAGCAGGGTCAGGAGAACGACGTCATCGGCAAGATGAAGGTCTCCGCGCTCCTGGAGTCGCTCCCCGGCGTGGGCAAGGTCCGCGCCAAGCAGATCATGGAGCGCCTCGGCATCTCCGAGAGCCGTCGTGTGCGCGGTCTCGGGTCCAACCAGATCGCCTCGCTGGAGCGTGAGTTCGGCAGCACCGGCAACTGAGTCCGGACCACTCCGGCTTTGCTGGAATAATCGCAGCATGGCTGCAACATTCCGGGGGACGACCCCCGAGCCCCCGGACGCACGTCCGCGGCTGACCGTGCTCTCCGGCCCCTCCGGGGTCGGCAAGAGCACGGTCGTCGCTCATATGCGCAAGGCACACCCCGAGGTCTGGCTCTCGGTGTCGGCGACGACCCGCAGGCCGCGCCCCGGCGAGCAGCACGGCGTCCACTACTTCTTCGTCACCGACGAGGAGATGGACAAGCTGATCGCCAACGGCGAACTGCTGGAGTGGGCCGAGTTCGCCGGGAACCGCTATGGCACTCCGCGCGCGGCCGTCCATGAACGGCTGGCGGCGGGCGAGCCCGTCCTGCTGGAGATCGACCTCCAGGGCGCCCGGCAGGTCCGTGACTCCATGCCCGAGGCCCAACTGGTGTTCCTGGCGCCGCCCAGCTGGGAGGAGCTGGTGCGCAGACTCACCGGGCGAGGCACCGAACCCCCCGAGGTGATCGAGCGCCGGCTGGAGGCCGCGAAGATCGAGCTGGCGGCCGAGCCGGAGTTCGACACCACCCTGGTCAACACCTCCGTCGAAGACGTGGCGCGCGAGCTGCTAGCCTTGATGGATGTTGTGTAAGCGATCGTGATGTGATCACGACCAGTGCTTCCACTCCTTGAAAGCTTCACCCACCCATCGGAAGGTTAGAGCGTGTCCTCTTCCATCTCCGCGCCCGAGGGCATCATCAACCCGCCGATCGACGAGCTTCTTGAGGCCACCGACTCGAAGTACAGCCTCGTGATCTATGCGGCCAAGCGTGCCCGCCAGATCAACGCGTACTATTCGCAGCTCGGCGAGGGTCTCCTTGAGTACGTCGGTCCGCTGGTGGACACCCACGTCCACGAGAAGCCGCTGTCGATCGCCCTCCGCGAGATCAACGCGGGGCTGCTGACGTCCGAGGCCGTTGACGGCCCGGCGCAGTAAGCGGTCCGCGCGACAGACAGTGACGCCTCAGACATTGATGCGGCATACAGTGACGCGATAGGCAGTAATTCGTACGATTTACTGCTCGCGGCAGACTTTTCCACAGGCCCGGCGACATTTCGCCGGGCCTGTGGTGTGTCATAGAACGCGTACGTGATCGCGAACCCGGGGAGAGACGGTGGACAAGCCCAAGGTCGTGCTGGGGGTCAGCGGTGGCATCGCCGCCTACAAGGCGTGCGAGCTGCTGCGCAGGCTGACCGAGTCCGGCCATGACGTCCGGGTCGTGCCGACCGCGTCGGCACTGCATTTCGTGGGCGCCGCCACCTGGTCCGCGCTCTCCGGCCACCCCGTCTCCACGGAGGTCTGGGACGACGTCCACGAGGTGCCGCACGTGCGCATCGGACAGAGCGCCGACCTCGTCGTGGTCGCCCCCGCCACCGCCGACACCCTCGCCAGGGCCGCCCACGGCCTCGCCGACGACCTGCTCACCAACACCCTGCTCACCGCCCGCTGCCCGGTGGTCTTCGCACCCGCGATGCACACGGAGATGTGGGAACACCCGGCGACCCAGGAGAACGTGGCGACGCTGCGCCGCCGCGGCGCCCTCGTCATCGAACCCGCCGTAGGCCGGCTCACCGGCGTCGACACCGGCAAGGGCCGGCTGCCCGACCCCGCCGAGATCTTCGAGGTCTGCCGCCGGGTGCTCGCCCGGGGCGTGCGCGAGCCCGATCTCGCCGGGCGCCATCTGGTGGTCAGCGCCGGCGGCACCCGCGAGCCGCTCGACCCGGTGCGCTTCCTCGGCAACCGCTCCTCCGGCAAGCAGGGCTACGCCCTCGCCCGCACCGCCGCCGCGCGGGGCGCCCGGGTGACCCTGATCTCCGCCAACGCCGCGCTGCCCGACCCGGCGGGCGTGGACGTGGTCCGGGTCGGCACGGCCGTCCAACTGCGCGAGGCCGTCCTCAAGGCCGCCGCCGATGCCGACGCGGTGGTCATGGCCGCCGCCGTCGCCGATTTCCGGCCCGCCGTGTACGCCCAGGGGAAGATCAAGAAGCGGGACGACCACGGGCCCGACCCCATCACGCTGGTACGGAATCCGGACATCCTCGCGGAGATTTCCGCCGAACGGGCCCGGCCCGGACAGGTGATCGTGGGCTTCGCCGCCGAGACCGACGAGGTGCTCGCCAACGGCCGCGCCAAGCTGGCCCGCAAGGGCTGCGACCTGCTGGTGGTGAACGAGGTGGGGGAGCGCAAGACCTTCGGTTCCGAGGAGAACGAGGCGGTCGTGCTGGGCGCCGACGGCTCCGAGACCCCCGTGCCGTACGGGCCGAAGGAGGCCCTGGCCGAAACCGTGTGGGACCTGGTGGCGCCGAGACTGGGCTGAGGCGCCCACCCCACACCCCCTCGTCGACCCCCGCACAACCCCGCGCACCCCCTCCCCACCGGCCACATTGGCGCGTGGCGGCCCTGGCCAATGCCGCCCGGCATTGGGCAGAATGCCCGTGCCGCAGGTCACAGCGCTTCCGAGAGGCGAGACAGATGGGCCCGCGGCGGAGCGCGACCGATAAACTGTTCTCGGACGCGGGCGGGCGCAGCTCCCGACCCGTCCGCCAATGATCAGCCAGCAGCCGCTGCAACCTCAGGGAGCGTTGTGTCCCGTCGCCTTTTCACCTCGGAGTCCGTGACCGAGGGTCACCCCGACAAGATCGCTGACCAGATCAGCGACACCATTCTCGACGCGCTTCTGCGCGAGGACCCGACCTCCCGGGTCGCGGTCGAGACCCTGATCACGACCGGTCTGGTGCATGTGGCCGGAGAGGTCACCACCAAGGCTTACGCGCCGATCCCGCAGCTGGTCCGGGAGAAGATCCTGGAGATCGGCTACGACTCGTCCAAGAAGGGCTTCGACGGCGCCTCCTGTGGTGTGTCGGTGTCGATCGGCGCGCAGTCCCCGGACATCGCGCAGGGCGTCGACACGGCGTACGAGAACCGGGTCGAAGGCGATGACGACGAGCTGGACAAGCAGGGCGCCGGCGACCAGGGCCTGATGTTCGGCTACGCGTCGGACGAGACGCCGACGCTGATGCCGCTGCCGATCTTCCTGGCGCACCGGCTGTCGAAGCGCCTCTCCGAGGTCCGCAAGAACGGCACGATCCCCTACCTGCGCCCCGACGGCAAGACGCAGGTCACCATCGAGTACGACGGCGACAAGGCGGTCCGTCTGGACACCGTCGTCGTCTCCTCGCAGCACGCGTCGGACATCGACCTGGAGTCGCTGCTCGCCCCGGACATCCGCGAGTTCGTGGTGGAGGTCGAGCTGAAGGCGCTCCTGGACGAGGGCATCAAGCTGGACACCGACGGCTACCGGCTGCTGGTCAACCCGACCGGCCGCTTCGAGATCGGCGGCCCGATGGGCGACGCCGGACTGACCGGCCGGAAGATCATCATCGACACGTACGGCGGCATGGCCCGGCACGGCGGCGGCGCCTTCTCCGGCAAGGACCCGTCCAAGGTCGACCGTTCGGCCGCGTACGCGATGCGCTGGGTCGCGAAGAACGTCGTGGCGGCGGGCCTGGCCTCCCGCTGCGAGGTCCAGGTCGCCTACGCGATCGGCAAGGCCGAGCCGGTCGGCCTGTTCGTGGAGACCTTCGGCACCCACAAGGTCGAGCCGGAGAAGATCGAGAAGGCCATCGACGAGGTCTTCGACCTCCGCCCGGCCGCCATCATCCGCGATCTGAACCTGCTGCGCCCGATCTACGCCCAGACCGCCGCGTACGGCCACTTCGGCCGCGAGCTGCCCGACTTCACGTGGGAGCGCACGGACCGCGTGGACGCGCTGCGCACGGCTGTGGGGCTGTAGGACAACACGGTTCGCGTGAGGCCCGGTTCCCTTCGGGGGGCCGGGCCTCGGCGTTTCGGTCTGCGCGGCGCCCGGGGAACTCGGGGGCCCGGAGGGCTGGAGGGCTGGGGGCGCGAGAGGGAGCCGGGGCCGGGCGGGCGGTCCCGTCGTGTTGGCAGTGCCGTTTGGTAAGAATGCAAGTGTGAGCAGCGAGGATGAGCCGGTGGAGGGTGGGGGCGCGGGGGCGCCGCCGGAGCAGCTCGCGTTCATTCGGGAGAGTGTGCGGCAGGCGAAGGTGCCACGGGCCAAGCCGCGGACCTGGCGGGGGGCCGCGCTGGCGGAGGAATTGCCGGTGGCGCGGGTCCTGGTGGACAAGGGGGTGCTGCATCTCGACCGGTACTTCGACTACGCGGTGCCCCGGGAGCTGGACGCCGAGGCCCAGCCGGGGGTGCGGGTGCGGGTGCGCTTCGGTGCCGGGCGGCACCGGGTGCGGGAGGGGCGGCGCGAGGGCGGGGGGCTGATCGACGGGTTTCTGATCGAGCGGCGGGCCGAGAGCGACTACTCCGGACCGCTGGCCGCCCTGGCGCAGGTCGTGTCCCCCGAGCGGGTGCTGGACCCGGAGTTGCTGGGGCTGGCCCGTGCGGTCGCCGACCGGTACGCCGGGAGCCTGGCCGATGTGCTGCAACTCGCCGTGCCGCCGCGCAACGCGCGCGCCGAGGGCCGCCCCTCGCCGGAACCGTCACCGCCGCCGAAGGCGCCGGAGGCGGGGACCTGGGGGCGGTACGAGAACGGGGGCGCGTTCATCCAGGCGCTGGCCTCCGGCGGCGCTCCCCGCGCCGTGTGGAACGCCCTGCCCGGACCCGAGTGGAGCGAGGAGGTCGCCATTGCCGTCGCCGCCACGCTCGCCTCGGGGCGCGGGGCGCTGGTCGTCGTACCGGACGGGCGGGCCGTCGCGCGGGTCGACGCCGCGCTGAGCGAGGTGCTGGGGGAGGGGCGGCACGCCGTGCTCACGGCGGAGGCGGGGCCCGAGAAGCGGTACCGGCAGTGGCTGGCGGTCCGGCGTGGGTCCGTGCGGGCCGTGGTGGGCACCCGGGCCGCCATGTTCGCGCCCGTGCGCGATCTCGGGCTGGTGGCCATCTGGGACGACGGCGACGACAGCCACAGCGAGCCGCACGCTCCGCAGCCCCATGCGCGTGAAGTGCTGCTGCTGCGGGCCGCACTGGACAAGTGTGCTTTCCTGCTCGGGAGTTGGAGCTGCACGGTCGAGGCCGCGCAGCTCGTGGAGAGCGGCTGGGCGCGGCCCGTCGTGGCGTCCCGGGAGCGGGTGCGGGCGAGCGCGCCCCTGGTGCGGACCGTCGGTGACGGGGATCTCGCGCGGGACGAGGCGGCGCGGGCCGCGCGGCTGCCCAGCCTCGCCTGGCAGGCCGTGCGGGAAGGGCTGCGGCACGGGCCGGTGCTCGTGCAGGTGCCCCGGCGCGGGTACGTGCCGCGGATGGCCTGCGCGCAGTGCCGGGCGCCCGCCCGCTGCCGGCACTGTTCCGGGCCGCTGGAGGCGCGCGCCCAGGGCGAGACGCTCGCGTGCGGGTGGTGCGGGCGGGAGGAGAGCGCCTGGCACTGTCCGGAGTGCGGGTCCTTCCGGCTGCGCGCACAGATCGTGGGGGCGCGCCGGACCGCCGAGGAACTCGGGCGGGCCTTTCCCGCGGTTCCGGTACGGACCTCCGGGCGCGAGCATGTGCTGGACACGGTGCCGGGAGCGCCCGCGCTGGTCGTCAGCACACCGGGGGCCGAGCCCGTCGCCGAGGGGGGCTACGCCGCCGCCCTGCTGCTCGACGGCTGGGCGATGCTCGGACGGCCCGATCTGCGCGCCGGTGAGGACGCGCTGCGGCGCTGGATTGCCGCCGCCGCCCTGGTACGCGGCCAGCCGTCCGGCGGCACCGTCGTGATCGTCGCCGAGCCGACCCTGCGGCCCGTACAGGCGCTGGTGCGCTGGGATCCCGTCGGGCACGCCGTGCGCGAGCTGGCCGAGCGGGCCGAACTGGGGTTCCCGCCCGTCTCCCGGATGGCGTCGCTCTCCGGGCCACCCGAGGCCGTCGCCCAGTTCCTGGCCGCCGCCGGACTTCCGCCGGACGCGGAGCTGCTCGGGCCCGTCCCGGTGCCGGACGCGGCCCCCGGCCGGCCCCGCCGGACCGGTGCTCCACCGCCGGGCGAGCACTGGGACCGGGTGCTGGTACGGGTGCCGCCGGGCAGCGGGGCCGCTCTCGCCTCCGCCCTGAAGACCGCACAGGCGGCTCGGATGGCCAAGGGCGGGGGAGGGGAAGGGGCGGCGGTTCGGGTGCGGGTGGATCCGCCGGATATCGGGTGAGACGGGCGGTGGATCGGAGGGGGGAGCGGGATCGACGGGGCAGGGCTCGGGCCTTCGCCCCGGGGGTAGGGGGAAATGTTCGCCCAAATGGCAGAATCCCGCCCTCCCGGACGAGGCCGGGAGGGCGGGAGATCAGCGGGTGTGCGGGCGGGCGCCGCCGGTCAGCCGTTGCGCGGGCCCGGGAACGCTGTAGGGCGCGGGTCGTCCCGCAGGGACGGGCTGCCCGCGGTCGGCTGGGTCGGCATCGCGCGGGCGGCCGGGACGGTCGGCAGGGCGCCCGGCACGCCGACCGGGCGGCTGCCCGACGGCTCCGTCGCGCGTTCGGCCTCGGCTGCGGCCTGCGCGGTGGCCCGGCGTGAGCCGTAGCGGCGGTGGACCGCCTGCTTGGTGACCCCGAGGGCGGAGCCCACCGCGTCCCACGAGAAACCGAGCGAGCGGTCGAAGTCGACCGCGGCGGTGACCAGGGTCTCGACACTGTCCCGCAGTTCCTGGGCGAGACGGACCGTCGGGGCGGGGGCCCGTCCGTAGACGACGAAGCCCGTGGAGGGGCCCGAGCGGCGCGGGCGGTAGACGTTGCCCAGTTGGGCGGTGAGGGTGCGCAACGCGTCCACCTGCCGGCGGACCCGCTCGATGTCCCGCACCAGCAAGTGCAGGCTGGCCCGAGCCTGGGCGTCGTGGGTTGCGTGGTCGGCCATGAACAAGCCTCTCGAACCGGCGTTGAGGAGAAAGGATCGGGTCGCGACCGCGGCCCGTTGGTCAACTCTTTCTTGACCAACGCGTCTTCGCGCCACGGGTCACGGTTCAGGGGCGTAAGGGCATATGCGTACGCCCCCGGTGGCGGCGCGTGCGCGGGCGGCTCCGTCGCGCAGTGGCCCGCCGCTTACACTGGTGCGCTGCCCGCACCGACAGCCGCGCGCGCCGCCGTGTCGACCCCCGCCCGAGAGGCCCGATCCCCCCTATGAAGCTGGTCTTCGCCGGTACCCCCGAAGTCGCCGTACCCGCGCTGGACGCCCTGCTCGCCTCCGGGCGGCACGAGGTGGCCGCCGTCGTCACGCGGCCCGACGCGCCCGCCGGGCGGGGCCGCCGACTGGTCGCCTCACCGGTGGCCGAGCGGGCGGCGGAGGCCGGCATCGAGGTGCTGAAGCCGGCGAAGCCGCGCGATGCGGACTTCCTGGAGCGGCTGCGCGAGATCGCCCCGGACTGCTGCCCCGTCGTCGCCTACGGGGCGCTGCTGCCCCGCGTCGCCCTCGACGTCCCCGCGCACGGCTGGGTCAATCTGCACTTCTCCCTGCTGCCCGCCTGGCGCGGCGCGGCGCCCGTGCAGCACTCCGTCATGGCGGGCGACGAGATCACCGGCGCGTCCACCTTCCTGATCGAGGAGGGGCTGGACTCCGGGCCGGTGTACGGGACGGTCACCGAGGTCATCCGCCCCACCGACACCAGCGGCGACCTGCTCACCCGGCTAGCCTTCGCGGGCGCGGGGCTGCTCGCCGCGACCATGGACGGCATCGAGGACGGCACCCTGACCGCCGTACCGCAGCCCTCGGACGGTGTCTCCCTCGCCCCGAAGATCGCCGTCGAGGACGCGCACGTCGACTGGGCGGCGCCCGCGCTGCGCGTGGACCGGGTGGTGCGCGGCTGCACGCCCGCGCCCGGCGCCTGGACCGTGTTCCGGGGCGAGCGGCTGAAGCTGATCCAGGTCGCGCCGGTGCCGGAGCGCAAGGAACTCGCCCCGGGGCGGCTGTCCGTCGGCAAGAACAATGTCTACGTCGGCACCGGTTCGCACGCCGTCGAGTTGCTGTGGGTGCAGGCCCAGGGCAAGAAGCCGATGCGGGCGGCCGACTGGGCGCGCGGGGTGCGTGACGCCGACGGTGAGGTGCTCGGGGGGTAATTCCCGCGAGCAATGGCTGCCCGGGGCCCGGCGCTGGTGCGTGGAGGGGGCTCCGGGCGTGCCCCAGAGGCCCTGGGGGGCTCCGGGCGTGTGGGGGGCGCTCGCGAGACCCCCGTGGCGGCGAGGAGCGCCCGCGTGACACCAGCGTGGTCGAGGCGCTCCGGCGCAATCCGGCCGCGCTCGCGGCGGAAACGCGCCCCGCTCCGCGACGTACGCTGGGTGCACCCCACATACACAGATCTACCCACAGCATGCACAGATCGACGGACCCCATCGACGGACCCATCCGGAGCACCTTTTCGTGAGCGACACCGCACGTCGGCCCCGCAAGACGGGCAAGCCCTACCGCCGTCCCCAGAAGGACCCCGTCCGCATCCTCGCCTTCGACGCGCTGCGCGCGGTGGACGAACGGGACGCGTACGCCAACCTCGTCCTGCCCCCGCTGCTGCGCAAGGCGCGGGAGAAGGACGGCTTCGACGGGCGGGACGCGGCGCTGGCGACGGAGCTGGTGTACGGCACGCTGCGCTGGCAGGGGACGTACGACGCGATCATCGCCGCCTGCGTGGACCGGCCGCTGCGCGAGGTGGACCCGCCGGTGCTGGACGTGCTGGCCCTGGGCGCGCACCAATTGCTCGGCACCCGCATCCCCAGTCACGCCGCGGTGTCCGCGACCGTGGAGCTGGCGCGGGTGGTGCTCGGCGACGGACGGGCCAAGTTCGTCAACGCCGTGCTGCGGAAGATCGCGCAGGACGATCTCGACGCCTGGCTGGCGCGGATCGCGCCGCCCTACGACGAGGACCCCGAGGACCATCTCGCCGTCGTGCACTCCCACCCGCGCTGGGTGGTCTCCGCGCTGTGGGACTCGCTCGGCGGGGGCCGCGCCGGGATCGAGGAACTGCTCGCCGCCGACAACGCGCGGCCGGAGGTGACGCTGGTCGCCCGTCCCGGGCGGGCCACGGCCGACGAGCTGCTGCGCGAGGAGGCCGCCGTGCCGGGGCGCTGGTCGCCGTACGCCGTGCGGCTGGCCGAGGGCGGTGAGCCCGGCGCGGTCGAGGCCGTGCGCGAGGGGCGGGCCGGGGTGCAGGACGAGGGCAGTCAGCTGGTCGCGCTGGCCCTCGCGAACGCGCCGGTCGACGGTCCCGATGAGAATTGGCTCGACGGCTGTGCCGGGCCGGGCGGCAAGGCCGCGCTGCTCGCCGCGCTCGCCGCCGGGCGGGGTGCCACCCTGCTGGCCGCCGAGCGGCAGCCGCACCGGGCCGGGCTGGTGGCGCGGGCGCTGGACGGCAACCCCGGCCCGTATCAGGTGATCACCGCCGACGGCACTCGTCCGCCGTGGCGGCCCGGCACCTTCGACCGGGTCCTGATGGACGTACCGTGCACCGGTCTCGGCGCCCTGCGCCGCCGCCCCGAGGCCCGCTGGCGCCGCCGCCCCGACGACCTCGAAGGGTTCGCCCCGCTCCAGCGCGGTCTGCTGCGCACGGCGCTGGAGTCCGTCCGGGTCGGCGGGATCGTCGGCTACGCCACCTGCTCACCGCACCTCGCGGAGACCCGCGCGGTGGTCGCCGACCTGCTCAAGCAGTTCCCCGGCGCCGACCTCATCGACGCCCGCCCGCTGCTGCCCGGCGTACCGGACCTCGGCGAGGGCCCCGACATCCAGCTCTGGCCCCACCTGCACGGCACGGACGCCATGTACCTGGCGCTGCTGCGCCGGACCGCCTGAGGGCTGGGCTGCCGGGCCGTTGTCGTGCCGGTCGGTTCGAGGGTTGCGGTCGTTGCCGCGTCGGCGCGCAGGGGCCGTTGCTGGTCGTTGCTGTGCCGGACCGGCTGAGGGCTGCCGGGCCCGGTGCTGCGCGGGGCTGCCTGACGGCCGCCGGGCCGTTGGTGTGCCGGTCGGCTTGAGGGATGCGGTCGTTGCCGCGTCGGGGCACCGGAGTGTTGCCGGCCAGTGCTGTGCCGAGCCGCCCGAAGGCCCTGGCCACCGCCGCGCCGGGCCGTTTGAACGGTGTCTGGTCGCTGCCGCGCCCCGGGCTGCCCGACGGCCGCGCGCCCCGCTGCCGCGCCCGGGGTCCTGAAAGCGCCCGCGCACTCCTCCCGTCCGGTGGCGCGGGCCCCACGCGGGGCAGGCGGCCGAGCCGCCCCCCCGTGCCTCCTTGCGCCGCGGCGGGCCGCCGCCGCGCTCGGGCTGCTGGCAGGCCGTCCGGTCGGCTGCCCCGCCGGGCCGTCCGAAAGCCGTCCGCACCCCTGCCGTCCAGGGCGGCGCAGAGGCCACGCCGGGCGGACGGTCGGGGTCCGCCCCGTGCCCTTGGCCCGCCCCAAGGGTGATCAAAGCTGTACCGGAGCAGGAGCGATGGACCTCTGCCCCGTACCTCTGGCCCGGCCCCCGCCCCTCCGGCCGCTGCCCCGCCGGGCCGTCCGGAAGCCGCCCGCACCCCCGTCGCCCAAGGAGGCCGCAAGGCCCATGCCCGACGGACGGCCAGGTCCGTCGCGTACCCCCTCGGTCGGTCCTCGTCCGGCATGGGACGCTTAGGGCATGCCCGTTCAGATCAGTCCCAGCATTTTGTCCGCCGACTTCGCGCGTCTCGCCGAGGAGGCCAAGGCGGTGGACGGAGCCGACTGGCTCCATGTCGACGTCATGGACAACCACTTCGTCCCGAACCTCACCCTCGGCGTGCCGGTCGTGGAATCGCTGGCCCGTGCCACGGACACCCCGCTGGACCTGCATCTGATGATCGAGGCGCCGGACCGGTGGGCCCCGCAGTACGTGGAGGCGGGGGCCTCCTCCGTCACCTTCCACGTCGAGGCCGCCGCCGCGCCCGTGCGCCTCGCGCGCGAGATCCGCGCCAAGGGCGCCCGCGCCGCCATGGCGCTCAAGCCCGCGACCCCCATCGAGCCGTACGAGGATCTGCTCCCCGAACTCGACATGCTGCTGATCATGACCGTCGAGCCCGGCTTCGGCGGGCAGGCGTTCCTCGACATCATGCTGCCGAAGATCCGCCGGACCCGTGAGCTGATCGCCAAACACGGACTTGAACTCTGGCTCCAGGTCGACGGCGGGGTGTCGGCGGCCACGATCGAGCGATGCGCCGAGGCCGGCGCGGACGTCTTCGTCGCCGGTTCGGCCGTCTACGGGGCCGCCGACCCGGCCGAGGCGGTCCGTGCCCTGCGCAGTCAGGCCGAGTCGGCCGGCGCCCGCGCCTCCTGGGCGTGCGCGCACCAGCACGGGGTGTGACGAGCGCCGACGCGCGTCCCACTGGACCACCGGCACCGGCAACCCCACCCACCTGCACGGTCCGGGGTGGACCACCCACCCCGGGGCCGGCGGTCGGTCCGGTCCGGGAACTGCCCGACCGGGCAGACACCCGGCCAAGGAAATGTGAACGGCTCCTATCAGGGCTGATCAACTCCGCCGGATCTGCGAGGATGAACGGCGAATCCAGAATGTGAACAGCAGTGAGGAGAACGCCGTGTCGGGTATGTCGGCGGGCCGGTCAGCCATGCGGATGGGACCCGCTGAGCTGGTCCAGGCGGCGGCCATGGCCCGCCGCTTCTACCTTGAGGGCAAATCGAAGATCCAGATCGCGGAGGAGTTCGGCGTCAGCCGCTTCAAGGTGGCCCGGGTCCTGGAGACCGCCCTCGAACGGGATCTCGTACGCATCGAGATCCGCGTCCCGGCCGAGCTGGACGCCGAGCGCTCCGACGCGCTGCGCGCCCGCTACGGCCTGCGGCACGCCGTGGTGGTCGAGTCCCCGGCCGAGGCCGAGGAGACCCCCGACCCCGAGAACCTCGGCGAGGTCGCCGCGGAACTGCTCGGCGAACTCGTCAACGAGGGCGATGTGCTGGGCCTGGCCTGGGGCCGGTCCACCATCCACATGGCCGCCGCGCTGGACAAGCTCCCGCCGTGCACGGTCGTGCAGCTGACCGGGGTCTACGACGCCGGGACCTCCGAGCGCGGCTCGGTGGAGGCCGTGCGCCGCGCCGCCCAGGTGTCCGGCGGCGACGCCCACCCGATCTACGCGCCGATGCTGCTGCCGGACGCGGCCACCGCGACGGCGCTGCGCCAGCAGACCGGCCTCGCGCGTGCCTTCGAGTACTTCGACAAGGTCACCGTGGCCTGTGTGTCCATCGGCTCCTGGGAGCCGGGCATCTCGACCGTGCACGACATGCTCAGCGACGAGGAGCGTGCGCACTACGCCTCGCTCGGTGTCGCCGCCGAGATGGCCGCGCACCTCTTCGACTCCGAGGGCCGCCGGATCGGGCGGGACCTCGGGGAGCGGTGCATCACGGTCAGGGCCGGCCAGCTGCGCCGGGTGCCGGAGGTCGTCGCCATCGCGGGCGGCCAGCGCAAGGCGGCGGCGATCGACGCCGTACTGCGCTCGGGGCTGGTCACCAGCCTGGTCACGGACACCTCGGCGGCCGACTACCTGATGACGGCCGGCGGCCCGCCGCGCTCCGCGCTGAACCGGGCGGACCCCGACGGGCTCTGAGGACTCTGACGGACCCGGACGGGCGGAGTTCGAGTACGTGGACGGAGGCGGTTCCGGCATGACGGCAGTCCAGGTGAGCCTCGACCTCGGCGGGGTCACCGACAAGGCCGGGCTGATGGACCGCTGCGCCCGCGCGCTGGCGCTGCCCGACTGGTTCGGGCGGAACTGGGACGCGCTGGCCGACAGTCTCGCCGACCGTGAGCTGTGGCCCGGGGAGTCGGCGGAGCGGGGGCTGCTGATCGTCGTACGGAACTGGGAGGCGTACGCCGTCGCGCGGCCGGGGGAGTGGGAGACGGCCGTTGAGGTGTTCGGGCAGGCGGCCGGCGCGGGGGCGGGGCTGACCGTGGCGCTGGCGCTTGGAGGAAGCTCCTAGACGTGGGCTGACCAGGCTGGATGATGTGACCTGGTGGGGCGTTCCGGGCGGCATGGGACACTGAAGTACGTGCTCTTCCCCCTGGCTGTCCTGCCCGGGGGCCGCCTCTGAACGACTGGGATGTGCAGCACGTGCGTTTCCTCAACGACATCCGGCCCTCGTACGACCTGACGTACGACGACGTCTTCATGGTGCCGAGCCGGTCCGGCGTCGGCTCGCGGCAGGCCGTGGACCTCAGCTCCCCGGACGGCACGGGCACCACGATTCCGCTGGTCGTCGCCAATATGACCGCCATCGCCGGGCGGCGCATGGCGGAGACGCTGGCGCGGCGGGGCGGGCTCGTGGTCCTGCCGCAGGACATTCCGCTCGACGTGGTCGCCGAGGTCGTCGCCTGGGTCAAGAGCCGTCATCTCGTCCTGGACACGCCGATCGTGCTCGCCCCGCACCAGACCGTCGCCGACGCGCTGGCGCTGCTGCCCAAGCGGGCGCACAACGCGGGCGTCGTGGTCGATGAGGACCAGCGGCCCATCGGGGTCGTCACCGACCAGGATCTGACCGGCGTCGACCGGTTCACCCAGCTCGAAGTGGTCATGTCCAAGGATCTGCTGCTGCTCGACGCGGACATCGATCCGCGCGAGGCGTTCAACCGGCTGGACGGCGCCAACCGGCGGTACGCGCCCGCCGTGGACCGGGAGGGCAGGCTGGCCGGCATCCTCACCCGTACCGGCGCGCTGCGCGCCACGCTCTACACCCCGGCCGTGGACGCCGACGGCAAGCTGCGGATCGCCGCCGCCGTCGGGATCAACGGCGAGGTCGCGCGCAAGGCCGAGCGGCTGCTCGCCGCGGGCGTGGACACCCTCGTCATCGACACGGCGCACGGCCACCAGGAGTCGATGATCAGCGCGGTCAAGCTGGTCCGGGACCTGGACCCGCGGGTGCCGATCGTCGCCGGGAACATCGTGTCCGCCGAGGGCGTCAAGGATCTGGTCGAGGCCGGTGCCGACATCATCAAGGTCGGGGTCGGTCCCGGCGCGATGTGCACGACCCGGATGATGACCGGGGTCGGCCGCCCGCAGTTCTCGGCGGTGCTGGAGTGCGCGGCGGAGGCGAAGAAGTACGGCAAGCACGTATGGGCCGACGGCGGGGTCCGCCACCCGCGCGATGTGGCGATGGCGCTGGCCGCCGGGGCGTCCAATGTGATGGTCGGCTCCTGGTTCGCGGGCACCTACGAGTCGCCCGGCGACCTCCAGCAGGATGCCGGGGGCCGGTTCTACAAGGAGTCCTTCGGCATGGCCTCCGCGCGTGCCGTGGCCAACCGGACCTCCGAGGAGTCGGCGTACGACCGGGCCCGCAAGGCGCTGTTCGAGGAGGGCATCTCCACCTCCCGGATGTTCCTGGACCCGGACCGGCCCGGCGTCGAGGACCTGATCGACTCGATCATCGCGGGCGTCCGCTCCTCCTGCACCTACGCGGGCGCCGCCTCCCTGGAGGAGTTCGCCGAGAAGGCGATCGTCGGCATCCAGAGCGCGGCGGGCTACGCGGAGGGCAAGCCGCTGCACGCGAGCTGGAGCTGAGCCGTCCCGGGGGCAGTCCCGGGGGCAGATCTCTTTCGCCCGGCCCGTGGGCCGACGCCCCGGGCCGGATCCTCGCGCCCTTCTGACCAGGGAAGTGCTGGGATCGAGGAGGGGGCCGGTGCCGTGTTCTACTTCCTCCGTGCTCAACGATCTCGACGAACGCATTCTGCACGCCCTCGCCGAGGACGCCCGCCGCTCCTTCGCGGACATCGGGCAGCTCGTCGGTCTGTCCGCGCCCGCCGTGAAGCGCCGGGTGGACCGGCTGCGGGCGACGGGCGCCATCACCGGCTTCACGGTACGGGTGGACCCGTCGGCGCTCGGCTGGCAGACCGAGGGGTTCGTGGAGATCTACTGCCGGGGCAACACCTCGCCGGAGACCATCCGGCGGGGCCTGGAGCGCTACCAGGAGGTCGTGGCCGCCTCCACCGTCACCGGTGAGGCCGATGCCGTCGCGCAGGTGTTCGCCTCCGACATGCGGCATTTCGAGCGGGTGCTGGAGCGGATCGCCGGGGAGCCGTTCGTGGAGCGGACCAAGTCGGTGCTGGTGCTGTCGCCGCTGCTGAGACGGTTCTCGTCGGGGGCGCCGAGCTGACGAGGGGGTATGGGCGCGGTGCGGTACGGGGGTGCGGACCGTTGGGGGCCGAGGACGGGGCGACGCAATGAATCGCCGTCCCGCCCCCGATCCACGCAATGATCCGCGCACCGGCACGCAACAGCCCCTTCTTGTCCGCGTCTGACCCCGCCTTTACCGTTTTGGGAGACCCCCGCACCCGCCCACCCCGCCGGCCATCCGGTCGCCCGGCGGTGCGTGCGGGCCGTACCCATGCACCCGGCCCCCGCCGCAGCACCCCGCAAGGAGCCCGTACCCCATGACGTCCACCGTGCCCAACGCCGTCGAGCACGCCGGGGAGCGGCAGTCGCCGATCACCATGTTCGGTCCGGACTTCCCGTACGCGTACGACGATTTCCTCGCGCACCCGGCGGGGCTCGGCCAGATACCGGCGACCGGGCACGGCACCGAGGTCGCCGTCATCGGCGGTGGGCTGTCCGGCATCGTCACCGCGTACGAGCTGATGAAGATGGGCCTGCGGCCGGTCGTGTACGAGGCCGACCGGATCGGCGGGCGGCTGCGGACCGTCGGCTTCGAGGGGCCGGGCACCGAGGGGCTCACCGCCGAGATGGGCGCGATGCGCTTCCCGCCCTCCTCCACCGCCCTCCAGCACTACATCGACCTGGTCGGGCTGACCACCCGGCCCTTCCCCAACCCGCTCGCCGAGGCCACCCCGTCGACCGTCGTCGACCTCAAGGGCGAGTCGCACTACGCCGAGACCGTCGCCGACCTCCCACCCGTCTACCGCGAGGTCGCCGACGCCTGGAGCCGGTGTCTGGAGGAGGGCGCCGACTTCTCCGACATGAACCGCGCCCTGCGCGAGCGGGACGTACCGCGCATCCGCGAGATCTGGGCCCGGCTGGTGGAACGCCTCGACAACCAGACGTTCTACGGCTTCCTCTGCGACTCCGACGCCTTCGCGTCCTTCCGGCACCGCGAGATCTTCGGCCAGGTCGGCTTCGGCACCGGCGGCTGGGACACCGACTTCCCCAACTCCATCCTGGAGATCCTGCGGGTCGTCTACACCGAGGCCGACGACCACCACCGGGGCATCGTCGGCGGCTCCCAGCAACTGCCGCTGCGGCTCTGGGAGCGCGAGCCGCGCAAGATCGTGCACTGGGCGCTCGGCACCTCGCTGGCCTCCCTGCACGAGGGCGGCGTCCCCAGGCCCGCCGTCACCCGGCTGCACCGCACCGCCGGGAACCGGATCACCGTCACCGACGCCGACGGCGACATCCGTACCTACCCGGCGGCGGTCTTCACCGCCCAGTCCTGGATGCTGCTCTCCCAGATCGCCTGCGACGACGCGCTGTTCCCGATCGACCACTGGACCGCGATCGAGCGCACCCACTACATGGAGTCCAGCAAGCTGTTCGTCCCCGTCGACCGGCCGTTCTGGCGGGACAAGGACCAGGACACCGGGCGGGACGTGATGTCCATGACGCTCACCGACCGGATGACCCGCGGTACGTATCTCCTGGACGACGGTCCGGACAAACCGGCCGTGATCTGTCTCTCGTACACCTGGTGCGACGACAGTCTGAAGTGGCTGCCGCTGTCCGCGCACGAGCGGATGGAGGTCATGCTGAAGTCGCTCGGCACGATCTATCCCGGCGTCGACATCCGCAAGCACATCATCGGCAACCCGGTGACCGTGTCCTGGGAGAACGAGCCGTATTTCATGGGCGCGTTCAAGGCCAATCTGCCCGGTCACTACCGCTACCAGCGGCGCCTGTTCACCCACTTCATGCAGGACCGGCTGCCCGCCGACAAGCGGGGCCTCTTCCTGGCCGGTGACGACATCTCCTGGACGGCGGGCTGGGCCGAGGGGGCCGTACAGACCGCGCTGAACGCGGTCTGGGGCGTGATGCACCACCTCGGCGGCACCACCGATCCGGCCAACCCCGGCCCCGGCGACCGGTACGACGAGATCGCGCCGGTCGAACTCCCGGAGGACTGAGCGCCGTTCAGCCCGGCAGCGGCGTCAGCATCATGCGGCCCGCGAAGCCGACCGCCGCGTCCAGGCGGTCGGTGAACTCCGCGGCCACGTCCGGCAGGGCGCGCAGCGCCCACAGGGCCCGCGCCGCCGCCCAGGTGGCGTCCCGGGCGTGCTCCAGGCTCCACGCGCTCAGCAGATGGGTCAGCGGATCGGCGATCCGGAGCAGATCGGGACCCGGCATCAGCTCCTCACGGATGTGCTCCTCCAGCGTCGCGAGGAGATCGCCCACCCGGTCGAACTCGTCCTCCAGTTCGGCCGGAGCGCAGTCGAGCGTACGGCAGGCGTCCACCACGGCGAGCGCCAGATCGTGCCCGATGTGCGCATTGACCCCGGCCAGCGCGAACTGCAACGGGCGTACACCGGGATGGCGGCGGAGCTGGAACAGCGGACGCCAGCAGGCGGGTGGCCGGCGCCCCTGTGCCGCCGCGTCGACGGCCGTCAGATAGCGCTCGGCGAACCGTACGTCCAGGGTGGCCGCCACCCGTGGATCGGCGAACCGTACGTCCGGCGTGGTCGCCGCCCGTGGCCCGGCGCACCGGCCGGTGCCGATCTCCTGGGCCACGGCCCGGGTGACCGCGAGATAGACACGGTTGAAGACGGCGACCCCGTCCCGCGCGGGCAGGGTCTCGTCGAGGGTGCGCATCCGTGCGACCACCGCGTCGACGGGTGTGGTGAGGTGTTCCAACGGCGCCATGGGGGCAGGGTCCCAGCCTTGGGCCGCCCGCGGCGCCCAAGGGCCGCCGCTTCCCCAGAACGGGGGACGCGGCCGTCGCGGGGGAGGGGCGAGCGGCCTGCGGGCGAAGGTGAGGGCCGTGAGGGGCGAAGGCGGGGGCAGTGGGGGACGACGGCAGGGGGCAGTGGGGGCCCATGGGGATGACGGGGGCAATGGGGGCGATGGGGACGCGGAGGATCGTACGATGACCGGCTCGCGTGCGCGGCGCCTGGCGGCCCGTCGGGCGGCGCGCAGGCGTGCGGCCGGGCGGCACGCCATGGTGGTGGCGGCTTCGGTGGTGGTGACGGTCGGGGCGGTGGCCGGGCTGCTGGCGGCGAGCGGGGAGCGGCCCCGCCCGGACGAGGCCGGACCCGCCGAGGTCACCGGCACTCCGCGCGTCGAACGCCACCCCGTGTCGTCCGCGCCCGGGCCCGCGCCCTCGCGGTCGGCTGTCATGCCCTCCGCGTCCGCCTCCCCGTCGTCCCGTCCCACCCCGGGACGAACGGTGACGCCGACGCCCGTGCCCCCACCGAGCAGCCCGCCCGCGACCGAACCCCGGACCACCCCCGCCGCCTCCCGTCTCTACCGTCACCCCGAGTCCCAGGTGCTGGACTGGGTCCGCGACAACCCCGGCGATCCGCGCGCCGACCTCATCGAATCGGCGATAGCCGCCCGCCCGGCGGCGGTGTGGTTCACCGGCGACACGCCCGACACCCTCACCGGCCGGGTCCGCGAGGTCACCTCGGGCGCCGCCGCGCAGAACCGGGTCCCGGTGCTGGTGCCGTACGCCGTCCCGAACCGTGACTGCGGCGGGCACTCCCAGGGCGGCGCGCCGGATCTGGCCGCCTACGACGACTGGATCGACGCCTTCGCCGCCGGGCTCGGGGACGCCGAGGTCATCGTGATACTGGAGCCCGACTCGATCGCGCAGTCCGACTGTCTGTCCGAGGACGAGCGCGCCGACCGGTTCGCCTCGCTGGCCCGCGCGGGCCGGGTGCTGAAGGCCGCCGACCCGCGGGCCCGCGTGTACTACGACGCCGGGCACTCCGGCTGGCGTGCCCCCGCCGATCAGGCCGCGCTGCTGCGGCAGGCGGGCGCGGCCTCGCCCGAGTCCTCCGACGGGATCTTCAGCAATGTCTCCAACTTCCACCGCACGGCCGACGAGATCGGCTACGCCCGCCAGGTGCTGGACGCCCTCGGCGGCCCCGACGGGCTCGGCGCGGTCATCGACACCAGCCGCAACGGCAACGGCGCCCCGGCCGACGGCGAGTGGTGCGACCCCGCCGGACGCCGGATCGGTACGGCACCCACGCTCAGCACCGGCGAGGCCCGCGTCGACGCCTACCTGTGGGTGAAGCTCCCCGGCGAGTCCGACGGCTGCAAGGGCACGCCGGGCACGTTCACACCCTCGTACGCCTACGACTTGGCGCGCGGCGTCTGACCGTCGCCGCCCGGTGTGTCGTACGAACTGGTGCCCTCGTCCAGCAGGGGTTCCTGGGTTTTGAGGTGGGCGGGGGCGAAGGCGCGCAGGGCGTGGTAGCCGGTGATGACGACGAGGGTGCCGAGCGCGATGCCGCTGAGGGAGAAGTTGTCGCTGATCTTCAGGGAGACATTGCCGACGCCGATGATGATGCCGGCCGCGGCCGGGACCAGGTTCAGCGGATTGCGCAGGTCGACGTCGGCGTTGATCCAGATCTGCGCGCCGAGCAGGCCGATCATGCCGTACAGGATGACGGTGATGCCGCCGAGCACCCCGCCGGGGATCGCGGCGACGATCGCCCCGAACTTCGGGCACAGACCGAACAGCAGGGCGAAACCGGCGGCGGCCCAGTAGGCGGCCGTCGAGTAGACACGGGTCGCGGCCATCACGCCGATGTTCTCGGAGTACGTGGTGTTGGGCGGGCCGCCGACCGCCGTCGACAGCATGGAGCCGACGCCGTCGGCGGAGATCGCCGTACCGAGTTTGTCGTCGAGGGAGTCGCCGGTCATCTCGCCGACCGCTTTGACGTGCCCGGCGTTCTCCGCGACCAGCGCGATCACGACCGGCAGCGCGACCAGGATCGCCGACCACTCGAAGGACGGGCCGTGGAAGGCGGGCAGCCCGATCCAGTCGGCCTGGCCGACGGCGGAGAAGTCCAGCCGCCAGTGGTCGGTGACCTTGCCGCTCGCGTCGACCGAGTGGATCCGGCCGAAGATCCGGTCGAACGCCCAGGAGACGCCGTACCCGAAGAGCAGGCCCAGGAAGATCGCGATCCGCGACCAGAAGCCGCGCAGACACACCACGGCGAACGCGGTGAACAGCATCACCAGCAGGGCGGTCCACTGGTCCTGCGGCCAGTAGGTGGACGCGGTCACCGGGGCGAGGTTGAAGCCGATCAGCATCACCACCGCGCCGGTGACGATGGGCGGCATCGCCGCGTGGATGATCCGCGCCCCGAACCGCCGCACCGCGAGCCCCACGAGGAACAGCGCGGCGCCGACCACGAAGACCGCGCCGGTCACCGTGGCGCTGCTGCCGCCCTGGGCGCGGATCACGGCGGCGACCCCGACGAACGACAGCGAGCAGCCGAGGTAGCTCGGCACCTTCCCGCGCGTCGCCAGCAGGAACACGACCGTCGCGACGCCCGACATCATGATGGCCAGATTCGGGTCCAGGCCCATCAGGACCGGGGCGACGAAGGACGCGCCGAACATGGCGACCACGTGCTGGGCGCCGAGTCCGGCGGTGCGCGGCCAGGTCAGCCGCTCATCGGGCCGGACCACCGCACCGGGCGCCGGGGTGCGTCCGTCGCCGTGCAGTTTCCAGCGGACGCCGAGATCCATGGGAGGGGTCGCTTTCGTCGTGCGTGCAGGTCAGGACCATTGTCGGGGGTGGGGAGAGGGGGTCGGTGACCGGGGCTGCGGGGGTGGGGGAGGCTCGCGGTTGGGGCCGGCGCCGGTCAGGCGGGTGCGACGCCGCCGTGCCGGGTCCACACCGGGCGCCAGGTGCCCGGCTCCGCCGCCGCGCGTCCCGGCTGGACCGTGGCGAGATGGGCGCGCAGCGGGGGCAGCGCCGGGTGCGGGTTCCCGGCGTGCCAGACCAGGAAGTGCGGGTAGACCGGCGTGGGGTCGCACACCGGGACGAGCCGCATGTCGTAGCCGGTGGGCCAGACCAGCGGGGTGCGCTCGCCGAGGAAGGTCGCGAGGGTGGTGGAGCCGGCGATGGTGTCGATGAGGGCCTCGACACCGAAGTTGGGGCCGATGGTGTCGATGGTCAGCCCGAAGGCGGCGGCCAGTTCCTCGTAGTAGGCGGACCACTCCGTGCCGGGCGCGTTGCCCGGCATCCAGATGCGATGCCCGGCGAGTCGCGCCAGGGGGACGGAGGCCGCGCCCGCGAACTCGTGCCCGGGGCCGGTGAACAGCAGCAGCGGCTCGTCCAGCACCGGCACCGCCGCGATGCCGTCCGGCAGCCGCTGCCCCGGCATGGTCACCGCGCGGAAGGTCGCGTCGATCGTGCCGTCCCGGACGGCGGCGATCGCCGCCTCGGCGCTGGGCAGCGTCACCACGTCCAGGGCGATCTCCGGGTACCGCCGGTGGAAGTCGTGCAGCACCCCGGCCAGCGACAGCCGCCGCCCGATCACATCGACACGCAGGGCCCGGCTGCCGGGGCGTACCGCCGCCGCGGCCCGCTCCTCGGCGAGCAGCAGGGCGCGGGCGTGCGGCAGGAACGCCTGCCCGTCGATGGTGAGTCCGGCGCCCCGGGCGGTCCGGGTGAGCAGCCGCACCCCGACGTCCCGCTCCAGCGCGGCGATCCGCTTGGACACGGCCTGCTGGGTGAGCGCCAGATCCACGGCGGCCTTCTGGAACTGCCCGCTGTCGGCGACGGCGACAAAGGTGCGTACGGCGTTGAGATCCACGCCCTCACCCTAGGCGGACAACGAACGGTTGTGGCGGACGGGTCGACCCGTCGGGTGATCCGGCCCGGCGACCGGCGTTCTGGTGGCCGGATCACCCCCTCCTCACCAGCTACGACCCACCCGGCGAGGTGACCCGCCGAGGCCGGTGTCGTTCGCCCCTCCGCACAACCACTCCGAGTACCCGATGCCCGACGGCGCCCAGAACGACCGCGGCCGACGTCAGGGCTGCGGCTCGGCGACCACCGGGCTCGGGCCCGTCACCTTCGGCCGCTCCCGGTCACCCGAGCGCAGGACCCTGGCGAAGAAGACCAGGCCGCTCGACAGCACGGTCACCAGGGCGAAGGAGATCACCAGACTGGTCAGCTGGGCCAGCCCACCGATCGCGCTGGGCGCGACCAGACCCGAGGTGTACGTGATGGTCGCGACGCCCGCGATGGCCTGGCTCGGGTTGGGCCCGCTGCGCCCGGCGGCGGCGAAGCACAGTGGTACGACCACCGCGATGCCCAGCCCCATCAGGGCGAAGCCGGTCATGGCGACGGCCGGGTGGCCGCCGAGGACGATCAGCAGACCGCCGACGACGGCGAGGAACCCGCCGGAGCGGACCGTGCGGACCGAGCCGTAGCGGTCCACGACCTTGTCACCGGCCAGCCGGGCCACGGCCATGGTGAGGGTGAAGCCGGTCGTGCAGGCCGCCGCGAGCCCGGCCGAGCTGCCGAGCTGGTCCTCCAGATAGATCGCAGACCAGTCCAGGCTGGCGCCCTCCGCGAACACCGCGCAGAACCCGACCGCGCCGATCAGCACCGCCGACTTCGGGGGCAGCGCGAACCGCGGCGGCGGCTCCTCGTTCTCGGCGGGCTGGAGATCCAGTACCCACGTGCAGGCGATGAGCCCCAGCACCGTGAGCACCCCGGCGGCGATCACATGGTGCAGCCGGGCGTCCGTGCCCAGGTGCGCGGCGAGGGTGCCGCCCGCCGAGCCGATCAGGGCGCCCACGCTCCACATGCCGTGCAGGCCGGACATGATCGAGCGGCCGAGGCGGTTCTCTATCTCGACGCCGAGCGCGTTCATGGACACGTCCGCCATGCCGGAGGTCGCGCCGTACACGAACAGGGCGAGACAGAGCGTGGCCATGTTCGGCGACAGCGACGGCAGGATCAGGGACAGCGTCCACAGCGCCAGCAGCGCGCGCAACGCGGTCCGGGCGCCGAAACGGTGACTGATCCGGCCCGCCAGCGGCATCGCCAGCGAGGCGCCGAGCGCCGGGAACGCCAGCGCGAGACCCAGCTGGCCCGCGCTCACCCCTGCGTGGTCCTGGATCCACGGCACCCGGGTCGCGAACGACCCGGTCACCGATCCATGGACCAGGAACACCGCCGCCACGGCGTACCGCGCGTGCCGCACGGCACGCTGATCGTGGATGCCCTTGGTCATCCCGTTCATGCTGGGACCCTCCCCGTTGTGTGTCGTCCCATTCGACGGCGTAAACTATCAGGGTCCCTGCCTGATAGATAGGGGAAATTTCGGCGGCCGTGATCGGCGCGGCCCCGGCCATCTGGGAGGATCCCGGCATGCCCGCATCCCCGAGCACCGCCCGGGTCATCAACGACCGGCTCGCCCTGCGTCTGCTCCAGGACGAGGGGCCGTTGACGGCGGGTCAGCTCAAGCAGCTGACCGGACTGTCCCGGCCGACCGTGGCCGACCTGGTGGAGCGGCTCACCGCCGCCGGGCTGATCGAGGTGGTGGGCGAGGCGGGGGAGCAGCGACGCGGCCCGAACGCCCGGCTGTACGGGATCGTCGCCGGGCTCGCCCATCTGGCCGCGGTCGACGCCCGCACGGAGGGCCTCTCGGTGATCGTCTCCGATCTGCTCGGGGACGTGCTGGCCGGGGCCGCCGTGCCGATCGGCGGTGACCTCGGGACCGGGCCCGCCGTGGAGCAGGCGGTGGCGCTGGTCGAGCGGACCGCCAAGCAGGCCGGGGCCGACCGGCTGCACACGGTGGGCATCGGCGCCCCGGGCCTGATCGACCCGGCCACCGGTGAGCTGCGTGACTCCAAGGGCCTGCCCGCCTGGCACCGCAGACTGGCGGCGGCCCTCCTGGAACGGCTGCCCGGGGCCCGGGTGACCGTCGAGAACGAGACGAATCTGGCCGCCGTCGCCGAGCGGCGCGACGGTGCCGCCCGCGACCGGGACACCTTCGTCCTGCTCTGGCTCGGCCATGGCGCCGGCGCCGCCGTCGTCCTCGACGGCATCCTGCGCCGCGGGGCCTCCGGCGGTACCGGCGAGATCGGCTTCCTCCCGGTCCCGGGCACCTCGGGCCTGCCCTCGGCGCGGGACTGCGAGGGCGGCTTCCACTCCCTGGCGGGCTCGGGGGCGATCGAACGCCTGGCGGCGGAACACGGGCTCACGGCGGCCCCGGCGGCGCCGGGGGAACTGCCGGCCGCCGCCGTTGTCCGCGCGGCGGCCCGGTCCGGTGCCCCGGACGCCGCCCGCTTCCTCGACGTCCTCGCCGACCGCATCGCCATCGGCGTCGCCTCGGTCGCCGCCATCCTGGACCCCGGCTGCGTGGTCCTGGGCGGCGAGGTGGGCCGGGCGGGCGGCCCCACGCTGGCCGGACGGGTGGAGTCCCGGATCCGCCGGATGTCCCCCCTGACCATGGAGGTCCGCCCCAGCGAACTCGGCGGCGACGCGGTCCTGAGAGGCGCCCTCCTCACCGCCCGAGAACAGGCCCAAACCACGGTCTTCGCCCCACGGGACCGCTAGCACACCGCCGCCGTCCTTGCCCTCTCAGCCTTTCAGCGCCGAGAGGGCGACGGCTTTCAACGCCGCGAGGCGACGGCTTTGAGCGCCGTGGGGGCGACGGCTTTCGGCGGCGCGAGGGCATCGGCTTTGAGCGCCGTGGGGGCGACGGCTTTCGGCGGCGCGAGGCGACGGCTTTGAGCGCCGTGAGGGCGACGGTTTTCAGCACCGCGAGGGCATCGGCTTTGAGCGCCGTGGGGGCGACGGTTTTCGGCGGCGCGAGGCGACGGCTTTGAGCGCCGTGAGGGCGACGGTTTTCAGCGCCGTGGGGGCGACGGCTTTCAGCAGTGCGCGGGCATCGGCTTTCAATGCCGCGAGGGCAACGGCTTTTAGGGGCGCGGGGAACTGCGCGAGCAACCACGACGAACGGAAAGCCGCCACACAACCCGCACCACCCCCACCCCCACGCGCCCACCCCCCACCCCTCACCCCTCACCCCCCGAACCTCCCCACCAGGTACTCCTCGAACGTCCCCGTCCCCACAGCCCCCTCCGGCAGCAGATGCCCCCCACCCCGAAGCCCCCGATACACCCGCCCGCCCAACCGCACCTCAACCACCCGCCGCCGCTTCCCCACCGCCTCCAGATAAGCCTCCGCCAGAGACGCGAACGACCGCACCTCGGGCCCACCCACGTCCGCCACCCGCCCGCGCGGCGCCCCCACCGCCAGCCCGGCCAGCCGGTCCGCGACCTCGGCCACCGCGATCGGCTGATCGCTCACCCCCGACGGCACGAACATCACCGGCGCCTTCGCCAGCGCCGCGCACACCCCGGCGACCAGATCGTGGAACTGCGTGGCACGCAGCACGGTCCACCCCAGCCCCGACCCCTCCACCAGCCGCTCCACGGCCAGCTTGGCCCGGTAGTAGCCGAGCGGCACCCGGTCGACGCCGACGATGGAGATATAGACCAGATGCCGGACGCCCGCCGCCCGCGCCGCCCCGATCAACCGCGCCGCCGCCTTCTCGTCGCCCCCGCGAGGCGTGCTCGCGCAGTGCACGACCGTGTCCGCCCCGGCGACGGCCGCGTCCAGCGCGGCACCGCCCACCCGCAGATCGACGGCGTACGGCCGGGCGTGCCGGCTGAGCACCCGCACCTCGTGCCGCTGCGCGCGCAACCGCGCGGCGACGAGCCGGCCGAGCGTTCCGGTACCGCCGGTCACCAGGATCGTGCTCATGCTGTTCAGTCCCTTCCTGACACCCCGCGCCCCCGGCCGGGAACGCCCTGTGCCAGCTCAGACCGAACGGCCCCCGCGGATGTGACAGCGGCCCCGGTGTGGATGACAGCGCCCGCCAAGACGACAGCGACCCACCGAAGGAACGGGCCGTGCGCCCGGCGGCGAGGAAACTAGGAAACCTCCAGCTGCCGCCGTACGAATTCCAGCTTGTCCGGGTTGACCACGGCCCGCACGTCGGTGATCCGGCCGTCCCGGACATCGAACCCCGCGACCGCCATGACCCGCTCCCCGTCCCAGGCGACCAGCGCGGTCCCGCCGTTGATCTCCGCGACCGTGTAGCGGAAGCCGGACATGAGCCGCTGCCCGCCGCCGGTGAGGAAACGCACGACCTTGAGCCGGCCCTCGATGGGCCGGGGGGCCGCGACGGCCTTGCCGCCACCGTCGCCCCACCAGGTGATGTCGTCGGCGAGCAGTTTCTCCAGACCGGCGAGATCGCCCTCGCGGGCGGCGGTGAGGAAGGAGGCGACCAGTTCCGCCTGCCGCTCGGGCGCGGGCTCGAAGCGGCTGCGCCCGGCGGAGATGTGCTCGACGGCCCGCCGGTAGAGCTGACGGCAGTTGGCCTCGCCGAGATCGAGGACCTCGGCGATCTCCCGGTGGCCGTACCCGAACGCCTCGCGCAGTACGTACACCGCGCGTTCGTTCGGGGTGAGCCGCTCCAGCAGGACCAGCATCGCCAGCGACACGGCGTCACGCTGCTCGGCGGATTCGAGCGGTCCGAGGGTGCCGTCGGACGTGAGGACGGGCTCCGGCAGCCAGGTGCCGACGTACCGCTCACGGCGGGCGCGGGCGGAGGTCAGCCGGGTGAGACAGAGGTTGGTGACGACCTTGGCGAGCCAGGCCGCCGGGTGCTCGATCCGGTCGCGGTCGGCGCCGCTGAAGCGCAGATAGGCGTCCTGGACGATGTCCTGGGCCTCGTCGGCCGAACCGAGCATCCGGTAGGCCAGCCCGAACATCCGGGGCCGGTGGCTCTCGAAGACTTCCGCGCCGGTCGACATGGCCCCAGCCTGCCAGAACGGCCCCCGGGCGGCGTGCCGGGGGCCGTGCGGATTGGGGGGACCCGGCGGCGGGCAAGGGCCGTCGTCACCGCCGCCGGGTCCGTCGGGTGGTGTGGGGTCAGCAGGTCCCCTGGTCCTGCCAGACCCCCCATTCACCGGTGGTGCCGGGCTCCTCGCCCTTCGTCCACCACTTGGCCTTCCAGGTGTGCCCCTTGTGGGACACGACCGTGTTGCTGCCGTACTCGGCGGTCGCGCTCCACGCGGCCGGGACGCACGGGCCGGTCGGGGTCGGCGTCGGGGTGCCGCCCGTACCGCCGCCCGGCTCGATCACGGTGGTGCCACGGGCCAGGTCACCGGCGAGCGCGTAGGTCTTGCCGCCGAAGGTCACCGTCCAGTTGGAGGGCGTCGACACCGGCATGTAGTACACGAAGTCCAGCTCGACCGAGGCGCCGGGCGCCAGCGTCTGCCAGGCCGGGAGCTTCAGCGAGACGCGGTGGAAGTCGCCCTTGAGGCCGCCGACATTGCTGCCGGTGTGGCCGCTGCTGACCACGGAGGTGCCCCAGCCGGACTGGTCCTTGGCGTTGTTCGGCGCCGAGGTCGCGTAGTCGAACTGGAACTCCGTGCCGCCGGGCAGCGTCGCCGTCGTGTTGTTGGTGATCTTCAGCTTGGGGCTGATCGGGTAGTTGGTGTCCCCGAGCGGGAACTGCCCGAACTCCACATCGACCTTGACCGCCTCGGTGGGCAGCGCGATGTTCGACTTCTTGGCCCCGTAGGGAGCGGCCGTCCGGTACTTGTCGTACATGAGGGAGATCAGCGTGTCGCCGGCCTCGTACTGGCCCGTGGCCGCGTTCCAGTCGTAGTCGCCGGCCAGCTCCCAGATCATGGTGCCGCCCAGGCCCTTGTCGACCACGTAGTCGGCCTTGACGCCGATGGACTGCTCGTCCTCGGTGGAGATGAACACCTTCTTCTCGGCGTTCCACAGCCAGGGCGCGGCCAGGGTCGGGTCGTACTTGCGGACGTACGTGCCGGTCAGCTGGGTGCTCGCGGGCAGCCCGAACTGGGGCAGATAGTCGGGGACGATCCCCTTCTCCAGGTTCTTGGCGTGCCACATCGGGTTGAACCCGGCCGGGGACTCCACCCCGCCCGTGTCCTTGTCGTGCCAGACGTTGTCGATGCCGACGGCACCGTCACCGCACTTGGTCAGCCCCGACCCGGCCGGGCAGGTGGTCGCGGACGCCTTGCCCCACAGCCCGTCGGTACCGCCCTGGACGTTCTTCCAGCCCCGGGTGTAGGTCGGCACCCCGATGTTGATCCGGCCGGCCGGCATCGACCCGCGGAAGTAGTGGTACGCCCAGTCGGTGTTGAGATAGCCGATCCCGCCGTACTGGCTGGTGGTGTAGATGCCGGAGCCGGCCAGCTCGGGGTCCTTGCCGTCGTCGTAGAGAGCGGCGTTCGGCCCGACATGCTCGTTCCAGGTGCCGTGCAGGTCGTACGACATGATGTTGACGTAGTCCAGGTACTTCTGGACCTGGAAGGTCTCCATCCCGCGCAGCAGATAGCCGGAGGAGGGCGCGGCCACGGTCAGCAGATAGTGCTTGCCGTCGGCGGCGCTCGCGCGGTCCAGCTTCTCGCGCAGGGTCTTCATGAGGGCGGCGTAGCTCTTGTTCAGCCCGGCGCGGTGGGCGTTGGCCACCGGCCAGTCGGCGGGATTCCCGGCGTTGACCATGGAGGTCGGGTACTCGTAGTCGATGTCGAGCCCGTTGAAGCCGTAGGTGCGCAGGAACGCGACCGCCGAGTCGGCGAAGGTGTCGATGCCGGCCTGGTTGACCGAGCCGTCCGTGTTGGTGGTGGTCTTGTAGAAACCGGCGCTGTCGGCCCAGCCGCCGACCGAGATCAGCGTCTTGACGTCCGGGTGCTGCTTCTTGAACTTGGTCAGCAGGTTGAAGTGGCCCTTGTAGGGCAGCGCCGGGTCCATCTCGGCGCCGGGGACACCGGGGAAGGTGATGCCGGTGTTGGGGTTGTCCGCCCCGGCCGCGCCGATGCTGATCTTGTTGGCCGTGTCGATGCCCGCGAACGCGTAGTTGATGTGGGTGATCTTGTCCCACGGGATGTCGCTGGCGAGGTAGGCGGGCCTGCCGTCCTTGCCGGTGCGCCAGTTGGCGAAGTAGCCGATGATCCGGCGCTGGTGGTCCGCGCCCAGTTTCTCGCGGCCCTCGGTGTCGTAGACCGAGCAGTAGGGCACCTCGACGCCGGGCGTGCGGTAGAGGCCGTCGGGGCGACAGGACTCCTGGTCGGCGGCGTGCGAGACATTCGCCGGGAGCCCGGCGAGCAGCAGGCCCGCGACCGCTGCGGCGGCGGCGAGCAGGGCGGGTCTCGCGCGGCCGGCGGACGGGAAGCGTGAGGGGGACGGCACAGTCGGTTCCTCTCCACGGAAGTTGCGACGGACCCTAGAGAGGACTAGACCAGTGCGTCAATAGGTATGGACCAATTGCAACGGCGGCGGATCGGCGGCGAGTTGAGCTGGGATTGTGTGCGAGAGGTGTGCGAGGGATGAGAGAAAGGTGGGAGAAGCCTGTGATTCCGGGGCGGCGGGCCGTGGCAGCAGGTTCCCGGGTGGGGCGCCCCCGCCGATACCCCTTCAGACACCCTTGAGGCGGCCTTGAGTCTCCCTTCAGGTAACCCTTGTGCCTCCCTTCGGGCAGCCCTTGGGGCCCTTCCTGTGGGCCCTTCCCTGTGAGTCCCCGTGCGAGCCCCCTGGTGGCGCCCCTCGTGGCGCCCCTTGTTGCGCCCTTGTGAGTCAGCCCACAAAGCGTCGCCCGTATGGATGTCGCGCTGCCGTGGCACACTGGCTGAGTAACAACAGCAGCGCACTCCGGGGTCGGTGAAAGTCCGAACCGGCGGTTACAGTCCGCGACCCGGTCGCCTCCAGCGGCCGGTTGACCAGGTGAAATTCCTGGACCGACGGTTAAAGTCCGGATGGGAGGCAGTGCGCGGCGGGCGAGTGTGTACCAGTGCGTCGCCGTGGAGAGTTCCGTCCGTGGTCCGGGCGGATCGTCCCAGGCGTCGCCGATGGTGTTCTCGTTCGCGAAGTCTGTCGTCATCGACAGCCCCGGAGTCCGTGCCCGAAGAGGCAGGAGGACCCGGGAAGTGTTCACCGGAATCGTCGAAGAGCTGGGCGAGATCACCGCCGTCGAGAACCTCGACGACGCCTGTCGTTTCCGGCTCCGCGGACCCGTCGTCACCGAGGGTGCCCGGCACGGGGACTCCATCGCCGTCAACGGCGTCTGCCTCACCGTCGTCGAGCACGAGGGCGACGAGTTCACCGCCGACGTCATGGCCGAGACCCTCAAGCGCTCCAGCCTCGGCGCCCTCGCCGTCGGCTCCCGCGTCAACCTCGAACGGCCCACCGCGGTCGGCGCCCGCCTCGGCGGCCACATCGTGCAGGGCCATGTGGACGGCACCGGCACGATCGTCGCGCGCACCCCCTCCGAGCACTGGGAGATCGTGAAGATCTCCCTGCCCGCCGAGCTGACCCGCTACGTGGTCGAGAAGGGCTCCATCACCGTCGACGGCATCAGCCTCACCGTCGTCGACGCGGGCGCCGACCACTTCACCGTCAGCCTGATCCCCACCACCCTCGCCCTGACCACCCTCGGCGTGAAGCAGCCCGGCGACCCCGTCAACCTTGAGGTCGACGTGATCGCCAAGTACGTCGAGCGGCTGCTCGCCGCAGGTCAGGGCACCGACCGGGTCCGCGACGCCACCGCCCCCCGGGAGGATCGGTGAGCGGGCTGAACTCCGAGGCGTTCACCCTGTTCGGCCAGCACATCATCTGGTCGGACATGATCGGCAACGTCCTCGGGCTGATCGCCCTCGCCCTCGGCTGGCGGCGCTCGCTGTGGACCTGGCCGGTGCAGTTCCTGTCCGGCCTGATCCTCTTCGGCGCCTTCTACGGCCACCTCACCGGCAGCGCGGGCAAACAGACGGTCGTCATGGCCGTCGCCCTCTTCGGCTGGTGGCAGTGGCAGCGCGGGCGGGGCCGCGGCCGGGACGGCCGGATCTCCGTCCGCTTCGCCACCTGGCGCGAGCGCGCCGCGATGCTCGCGACCGCCGCCGCCGGAACGGTCGCCGTCGCCCTGCTCTTCACGGCCTTCCCCAGCCTGTCCTGGGACCCCTGGCCCGACGCCTACATTTTCGTCGGCACGGTCGTCGCCATGTACGCCCAGGCGCGCGGCATGGTCGAGTTCTGGTTCGCGTGGCTGCTCGTCGACGTCGTCGGCGTCCCGCTGAACTTCGCGAACGGCTACGCCTTCTCCGGCTTCGTCTACGTCATCTACGGCGCACTCGTCCTGTGGGGCATGCGCGACTGGTGGCTGCGCTCCCGCAAGGAGACGCGGCCCGTCCTGGAAGGAGCGCCGGCATGACCACGGCACCGATCCTCTACTCCACCGACGGCTTCGAGGACTTCGGGCTCGACCCGGTCGAGCAGGCCATCGCCGACATAGCGGCCGGCCGCCCCGTCGTGGTCGTCGACGACGAGGACCGCGAGAACGAGGGCGATCTGGTGATCGCCGCCGAGAAGGCCACACCCGAGATCGTCGCCTTCATGATGAGCGAGTGCCGCGGCCTGATCTGCGCCCCCATGGAGGGCGACGAACTGGAGCGGCTGCACCTGCCGCAGATGGTCCAGGACAACACCGAGTCCATGAAGACCGCCTTCACCGTGAGCGTCGACGCCTGTGCCGAGCACGGCGTGAGCACCGGCATCTCCGCCGCCGACCGCGCCACCACGCTGCGGCTCCTCGCCCACGGCGACGCCGGGCCCGGCGACTTCGTGCGCCCCGGCCACATCTTCCCGCTGCGCGCCCGCCCCGGCGGCGTCCTGGTCCGCAACGGCCACACCGAGGCCGCCGTCGACCTCGCCCGGCTCGCGGGCCTGCGCCCGGCCGGCGCCATCGTGGAGATCGCCGGCGAGGACGGCCGGATGCTGCGGCTGCCCGAGCTGATCCCCTTCGCCCGCAAACACGGCCTGACGATCATCTCCATCGAGGACCTGATCGCCCACCGCCGGGCCGCCGAGCCCACCGTCCGCCGCGAGGCCCGGACCCGGCTGCCCACCGCCCACGGCACCTTCACGGCGTACGGCTACCGCTCGCTCGCCGACGGCGTCGAGCATGTGGCGCTGGTCCACGGCGACCTCGGCGACGGCGAGGACGTCCTGGTCCGGGTGCACAGCGAATGCCTCACCGGCGATGTCTTCCACTCCCTGCGCTGCGACTGCGGTCCCCAGCTGCGCACCTCCATGCAGCGCATCCAGGCCGAGGGCCGGGGCGTGGTGGTCTATCTGCGCGGACACGAGGGCCGTGGCATCGGCCTGCTGTCCAAGCTGCGCGCCTACGAACTCCAGGAGCACGGCCGCGACACCCTGGACGCCAATCTGGAGCTGGGCCTGCCCGCCGACGCCCGGGACTACGCGGCGGGCGCGCAGATCCTCACCGACCTGGGCGTGCGCAGCCTGCGCCTGATGACCAACAACCCCGACAAGACCGACGCCCTCGTCCGCCACGGCCTCACGGTCACCGGACGCGAGCCGATGCCCGTCACCGCGGGCGAGCACAACCTGACCTACCTGCGCACCAAGCGCGACCGGATGGGCCACGACCTGCCCTGGCTGGACACCCCCGCCGACCCGGCGGCCACCTGCGGCAACCAGTGAACCCACCGAACCCACCGATCCCACCGAACCGAATGCACCACCACACCAGAGGAGTCAGCGGAACGTGAGCGGCAACGGCGCACCCGAGCTGTCCGTACGCGATGTGGGTGACCTGCGGGTCGCCGTGATCGCGGCGCAGTGGCACGAGAAGGTGATGGACGGCCTGGTGGAGGGCGCGCTGCGCGCCCTGCGCGACCTGGGCATCGGCGAACCCACCCTGCTCAGGGTGCCCGGCAGCTGGGAACTGCCGGTGGTGGCCAAGACCCTCGCGGGCCGCGGTTACGACGCGGTCGTCGCCCTCGGGGTGGTCATCCGCGGCGGCACCCCGCACTTCGAGTACGTCTGCCAGGGCGTCACCCAGGGTCTCACCCGGGTCGCCGTGGACACCGGCGTCCCGGTCGGCTTCGGTCTGCTCACCTGCGACACCGAGGACCAGGCCCTGGACCGGGCCGGACTGCCGGGCTCCAGCGAGGACAAGGGCCACGAGGCGGTGACCGCGGCGCTCGCCACGGTGGCCGCCCTGCGCTCAGTATCCGAACCGGGGCGTTAGACCGGTCGGCGCAGCGCGTAAAGTGGGCGCCACCATGTCCAAGAAGACGTTCGAGGAGCTGTTCACCGAGCTCCAGCACAAGGCCGCCCACGGCGACCCCACCACCTCCCGCACCGCCGAACTCGTCGGCAAGGGCGTCCACGCCATCGGCAAGAAGGTCGTGGAGGAGGCCGCCGAGGTCTGGATGGCCGCCGAGTACGAGAGCAAGGACGCGGCGGCCGAGGAGATCTCCCAGCTGCTGTACCACGTGCAGGTGATGATGGTCGCGCGCGGCATCTCCCTGGACGACGTCTACGCCCACCTGTAAGCCAGCCGCACCCCCTTTTCCCGCCTCACACGAAGGAAGCCGACCTCATGCTGCGCATCGCCGTCCCGAACAAGGGTTCCCTCTCCGGGCCTGCGGCGGACATGCTGCATGAGGCCGGCTACCAGCAGCGCCGCGAGTCCAAGGAACTGCGGATCGTGGATCCGGTCAACGAGGTCGAGTTCTTCTACCTCCGCCCCCGCGACATCGCGATCTACGTCTCCTCCGGCCGCCTCGACATCGGCGTCACCGGCCGCGATCTGCTGATCGACTCCGGCGCCGGCGCCGAGGAGATCCTCCCGCTCGGCTTCGCCCGCTCCACCTTCCGCTACGCCACCAAGCCCGGCACGGCGACCGGCGTCGCCGACCTCAGCGGCAAGACGGTCGCCACCTCCTACGAGGGCATCGTCGCCAAGCACCTCGCCGACAGTGGCATCGACGCCTCAGTCGTCCACCTCGACGGCGCCGTCGAGACCGCCATCGAACTCGGCGTCGCCGAGGTCATCGCCGATGTCGTGGAGACCGGCACCTCGCTGCGCAACGCCGGTCTGGAGGTGATCGGCGAGCCCATCATGCACTCCGAGGCCATCGTCATCCGCCGTACCGGCGCGGACATCGAGGAGCCCAAGGTGCAGCAGTTCCTGCGCCGCCTCCAGGGCGTCCTGGTGGCCCGGACGTACGTGATGATGGACTACGACATCCGCGCCGAGCACCTCGAAGAGGCCGTCGCGATCACGCCGGGGCTGGAGGGCCCGACCATCTCCCCGCTGCACAACGAGGGCTGGGTCGCCGTCCGCGCGATGGTCCCGTCCAAGGACGCCCAGCGGCTCATGGACGACCTCTACGACATCGGCGCCCGCGCCATCCTGACCACCGCCATCCACGCCTGCCGGCTCTGACCGGCGCGACAGCGATGCCGGAGGAGACAGCGATGCCGGAGGAGACCCCCGTGTCCACGCCCAGCGCCCCCGCGACGCGCCCCCTGCCCGTCACCTTCCGCCCCACCCGCACCCGGGCCGTCCTGCTCACCGCCGCCGTCACGATCTTCCTCGTGGTGTCGGCGATGGCACTGCTCCTCGACCGGCTCAGCACCGCCGAGCGGATCAGCTTCGTGTTCACGGCGCTGATGCTGTCCTGTGTGGTGCTGGTGCTGGCCCGCCCGAAGGTCGTCGCCGACGACACCGGGGTCACGGTCGTCAACTTCGCCAGCAGCCGCCGCCTGGCATGGGCCGAGATCGTCGGGGTCAATCTGCGCGTCGGTGACCCGTGGGTCTTCCTCGATCTGAGCGACGGCACCAGCCTCGCCGTCATCGGGATCCAGCCCGGCATCGCGAAGGAGCAGGCCATCGCCGACGCGCGCACCCTGCGCGCCCTGGTCGAGGACCGCTCCGGACACCCGGCCGGCGCGGCGCACGACTGACCGGGCCGCGTCCACCCTGCCGCGGGCACAGGTGTCGTGATTAATCTGGTGGCGGAGGCGTTTCGCTGCGCCCCCGCCCCTGTGCCGCCGCCCGGCGCGCGGGGGTTCCCGCTACCCGAGGAGTGACCCCCTCCGGCGATGGACGGATCGTCCTGTAGTACCTGCGCCGCCCCCTGTCGACCCAGTGCCCCGCGCACTGGCATCCAGGCCGAGGCGGCGGCACCATGACCCTCCCCCTGCTGCTGCTCGCAGCCGCGTTCCTGCTGATTCTCGCCAACGGCTTCTTCGTCGCCGCCGAGTTCGGCCTCGTCACCGTCGAGCGCCCGGATGCCGAGCGGGCCGCCGCGACCGGCGACCGCCGCGCCGCCACGGTGGTCGCCTCCCTCAAGGAGCTGTCCTTCCAGCTCTCCGGCACCCAGCTCGGCATCACCCTCACCTCCCTGGTCGTCGGCATGCTCGCCGAACCGGCCCTCGCCCGGCTCCTGGACGGCCCGCTGCTCGCCACCGGTCTGCCCGAAGGGGCGGTCCCCGGCGTGGCCGTGGTCATCGGCATGCTGCTGGCGTCCGCCGTGCAGATGGTGGTCGGCGAACTCGTACCGAAGAACTGGGCGGTGTCCCGCCCCCTTGAGGTCGCCCGGTTCGTGGCCGGTCCGCAGCACCACTTCGCCCGCGTCCTGCGGCCGGTCATCGCCGGCCTCAACGCGGTCGCCAACCGGCTGGTCCGTGCCCTGGGCTTCGAACCCGCGGACGAGCTGGCCTCCGCCCGCACCCCCGGCGAACTCGTCTCCCTGGCCCGGCACTCCGCGCGGGCCGGCACCCTGGAACAGGACACCGCGGACCTGTTCGTGCGCACCCTGTCCCTCGGCGGGCTGACCGCCCAGCATGTGATGACCCCCCGGGTGAAGGTGGCCGCGCTCCAGGCGTCGGCGACCGCCGAGGACGTCGTCAACCTGGTCCGTGCCACCGGCCTGTCCCGGTTCCCCGTGTACCGGGAGCGGATCGACGAGATCGTCGGCATGGCCCACCTCAAGGACGCCCTCGCGGTGCCGGTCCACGACCGGCTGCGCACCCCGGTCGCCCGGATCGCCCGCCCCGCGCTGCTGGTCCCGGAGTCCCTGCCGGTACGGCCGCTGCTGGCCCGGCTGCGCAGCGAGCAGCCCATCGCGGTCGTCGTCGACGAGTACGGCGGCACCGCCGGGGTGGTCACCCTGGAGGACATCGTGGAGGAACTCGTCGGCGAGGTCCGCGACGAGCACGACGGCCAGGACCTGCCCGAGCTGTGCGCGGCGCCGCCCGAGGACGGCCGGCCCGCCTGGGACGTCGACGGCAGCTGCCGCGTCGACACCCTCCGCCGGATCGGCCTCCAGCCGCCCGAGGGCCCGTACGAGACGGTCGCCGGGCTGGTCGCCGATCTGCTGGGCCGGATCCCGGCCGTCGGCGACCGTACCGAGCTGCCCGGCTGGCGGCTGGCCGTACGCCAGGTCGGGCACTACCGCGCCGAGCGGGTCCGCCTGGTCCAGGCCGCGCCGGTGCTGGAGGCGGCCCGGTGAGCGTGCTCCAGCTTCTGTTCGCCGGGCTGCTGGTGCTGGCCAACGGCTTCTTCGTCGGCGCCGAGTTCGCCCTGGTCTCGGTCCGCCGCAGCCAGATCGAACCCCTCGGCACGGCCCGCGCCCGCCAGGTCCTGTACGGCCTGGAGCATCTGCCGCAGATGATGGCCGCCGCCCAGTTCGGCATCACGGTCTGCTCGCTGACCCTGGGCGCGGTGGCCGAACCGACCGTGGCCGATCTCCTGGAGCCGCTGTTCGCCTGGATACATCTCCCGCACGCGATGATCCACCCGCTGGGCTATGTCATCGCGCTCGCGGTGGTGGTCTTCTGCCATCTGGTCATCGGCGAGATGGTCCCGAAGAACCTGGCGATGGCCGCCCCCGAGAAGGCGGCCCTGTGGCTGAGCCCCGGCCTGGTCGCCTTCGCCCGGCTGTGCCGGCCGATCACGGTGACGCTCGGCGCCTGCGCCGAGGCCGTGCTCCGGCTCTTCCGGGTGGAACCGAAGGACGAGGTCGAGGCCGTCTTCACCAGCGAACAGCTCAACCGCCTGGTCGGCGACTCCGGCCAGGCCGGACTGCTCGACCCCGAGGAGCAGGAACGCCTGGAGGACGCCCTGGAACTGGGCTCCCGCCCGGTGACGGACGTCCTGCTGGCCCGCGACGATCTGGTGACGGTCGACCCGTCGGTCACCCCGGCCCGGATCGTCGGCCTCACCGCCCGCACCGGCTACTCCCGCTTCCCGGTGGCCGTGGAGGACGGCGCCTTCATGGGCTACATCCACGTCAAGGACGTGCTCGACGAGGAGGACTCGGCACGGGCGGTCCCCCAGCAGGTGTGGCGCCCCATGACGACCCTGCGCCCGGACCTCCCCCTGGACGACGCCCTGACCGTGATGCGCCGGGCGGCCACCCATCTGGCCCAGGTCGCGGACGCGTCCGGCAAGGTGCTCGGCGTGGTGACCCTGGAGGACGTACTCGAAATGCTGGTCGGGGAGGTGACGGACCCGGCCCACCCGGCGGCGAGGCTGCCGGAGCAGGTGCTCGCCACGTAGGTGTGCCGTTCCCCGGGCGGGGGTGCGGGGAGTGCCCCACCCGCCCGCCCGGGGTGTCACAAAGCGGACGGATCCTGTGGTCCCCGACCCGACAGCACCTCTCCGTACGCCTGCATCAGATCCGGCAGCCGGAGTGTCGCGAGGTCGTCCCGGGACAGCGTGCCCGGGTATCCCGACAGCCGCAGATCCCGGTACGCGCAGCTCTTCTCGTACAGCGTGCGCAGGAACCGTCCGTTGCCCAGCTCGTCGATCCACCCCTGATCGACCACGTGCCCGGCGATCGACCGCAGCTCGTCCAGCGCCTCCTCGTCCCACACGTCCCCGTTCTCCGCCGCGAGCACCTCCCCGATCGAGGTGAGTTCCAGGGGGCGGTACGAGGGGAAGTCGACGCGCGTCGTGAAGCGGGACGACAGTCCGGGGTTCGCCGTGAGCAGCCGGTCCATGCCCTCCGGGTACCCGGCGAGGATCACCACGAGATGGTCGCGGTTGTCCTCGGCCCGCTTCAGCAGCACCTGGAGCGCCTCGTCGCCGTACGCGTCCCCCTTGCCGTAGCCGGAGTTGGACAGCGAGTACGCCTCGTCCACGAAGAGGACACCGCCGAGCGCGGAGTCGATCAGCTCGTTCGCCTTGACGGCGGTCTGGCCCAGATACTCGCCGACCAGATCGGCGCGCTGGGCCTCCACCAGATGGTCGCCGCCGAGCAGTCCGAGGGCGTAGAAGACCCGGCCCAGGATGCGCGCGACGGTGGTCTTGCCGGTGCCGGAGGGGCCGGAGAAGACGAAGTGGCGTTTCGGCGGCTGCACCGGCAGCCCCTGCCCGGCGCGCAGCCGGGCCATGTTCAACTGTGCCGACAGGGCCTTGACCTGCCGTTTCACCGGCTCAAGGCCGACCATGCGCTCCAGTTCGGCGAGCGCCTCGTCAAGTAACGCGGCATCGGTCGGCCCGGCTGGCAGTGGCTGTTCGGGACCGGGTGACTTGGCCCGCACCACGGGATCCGGCACCGACGGCACCGGCCCGGCCGACACCGGACCGCCCGGCCCGACCGGATCGGTCAGCTTCAGATTGCGGTCCTCGCCGCCGAACAGCGGATCCAGCCCGTCCGAGTCGAAGCCGTCCGGCCCGGCGCTCGTGAGGGTGAGCGCCGCGAGCCCCTCCGCGTCGTCGTACCCGTCGCCCTCGGCGATCGCGGCGAGCCGGGCCGAGGTGTCCATGAACGCGGGGTCGACGCGGTGCACCGCCCGGTACAGGGGGAGCGCGGCGGCGCTGCGCCCGGTGCCCTCGTGCGCCCGCGCCAGCCAGTAGCGCAGCTCCTTGCGCTGCGGCTGCTCGCTGCGACAGCGCATCAGGGCCGCCGACAGCAGCGGCTCGGCCTGTCCGTACATCTCAAGGCGGACCCGGGCCATCCCGCCGAACAGGCCCGCCTCGATACCGAGCAGTTGATCGCCGAGGAGCGGGTCGGTGTGCCGTACCAACTGCTCCCAGTCCTTGACCAGATACGACCGGCAGGCGTGCAGAAAGCGCACCTGCGGGTCGGTGTCGACCGGCGGGAGCCCGGCGAGCGCCCGGTCCAGCTCGGGGACATGCCGTCCGTCGAGCCAGTGCGAGGCGTGCGCGAGCAGCAGATCACGCGGATTCTCCAGCACCGGCTGCACCCACCAGCCCAGCCAGTACCAGGAGTTGAGTGTCCGGCGGTGCCGGGTGCGCTGTTCGCCGAAGCGGTCCTGGTGCCGGTACATCCGCAGCAGCGCGGTCGTGGTGTCGACCCGTAGCGCGTGCAGTCCCAGCCAGCCGTCCGCCATGCCGGGGTCGATCCTGACCGCGGTCCGGAACTCCTCCTCGGCCTGCGGATAGGCGCCCATCGTGTAGGCGTCCACGCCTCTGAGCCAGGCCAGATCGGCCGGGGCCTCGGGGCCGCCCTGCGTGCCGAAGTCCATCACGTCCCCCCACAAACCGTGCCCCCGTCGGTGTCCCACCGGGCCGTCGCCCGGTGGCCGTCGGCCCCGCCAACCGCTGTGCCGCGGGCCGGAGTTGCCAGGTGCGCGAAGCGGCCGTCCGTAGGCCGCACCGAGGGCATGGTACCCGCGGCGGCACGGCCCGCCGTAGGGTGCCGCACAGGCCATTCGGCGAGGTGGGAGCAGAGACCCGGCAGACCCGGCGCGGAGCCGAGCGGACACGGCACGGCGCACGCGGTGACCGAGGGTGAGCGGGGATCAGCGCCCGGCGCGCGAAAAACGCCGAAAAAGAGAGGGAAAAGAGGGGGAGGGCAGAACGAAGCCCCCGATCACGGGGGAACAACCGGGGGCTTCGCGTCCTGCGGCGGCCTCGATTGGCCGCACATTGAGAACGTAAGTCCTGTACGGCCCTTGGGTCAAGCCGAGTTGAGGCACCGGCACAAGTTGGGGCGCAAGGGTCTTCACAAGTTCAGCACATTGGCGTGGGGTCGTCACCCTCGGTCACAATCTGGTCTGGACCTGCACTCATCACAGGCCCCGGCAGCACCATGTACCCCATGGGCAACTGCCGCACCAGCGCCTCGGCGTAGGGCCGCGAGGGGTCCTCGGCGAAGTGCCGCTGCTCCGCGGCGACCCATCCGGCCCAGAACTCGCGCTGCTCCGCCCCGTCCCGCGTCCGCCCCCGGGCCCACGCCGTCCCGTGCGGTACGTCCAGCCACAGCAGCCGCGCCAGATACGGGCGCAGCGCACGCCGGCCGGCGCCGACCCCCTCGACGATCACCACCGGCGCGACGGGCAGCGCCCTCGGGGTGCCGAAGGCGCGGGCGTGCCAGTCGTAGGGGGAGTAGCGCGCGTCCTCGCCGCGGGCGAGCGGGGCGATCACCTGGTCCAGCAGGCGGCCGGTCCAGCCGAACAGCTCGGCGTGGCTGGCGATGTCGTCCAGGTGCAGGACGGGCGCGCCGCCCAGCGCCTCGGCCAGCAGCCCGGCGAAGGTGGTCTTCCCGGAACCGGCGTGCCCGTCCACCGCGATGAGCCGCACGGGGCCGCAGGAGGGCGGGAGTGCGCGCAGGGCGCCGGCGAGGGTGGGGAGGGGGGACGGGGGAGATGGGGGTGACAGGGGGGACGCCTCTGTAGGGCCGGATGGGCCGGACGGGCCGGACGGGCCAGGCGGGTGGGACAGGTCGGGCCGGGTGGTGCGACCGGTGTCATTCGGGCGGGGCATCTCACCATCATCGCTGGTACGGGCCGGGCGGCGCCGAACCGGACCACCCGGGACATGCCAATGGACTGAACCAATATTGCTGCCCGGCACACGCTCGCGGGTGCTGGCCGCGCCCCGCCCCGGCGGGGATAGTTGCCCCACGCGGTCACACCCGGCCGCGCCCGTCCCGGACTCCTGGGGGTCGCACACCCATGCGCCGTGCCGATTTGCGCCGTGTCGAAGAGCCGTCCCGCAGAACCGTTCTGGCAGCGACGGTGGCCGCCGCAGTCGCGGGCGGCGCCGGGTCCGCCTCCGCCGCCCCCCGTGGCGGAGACGGCGGAGGCGGAGACGGCGGCGGCGCTCCGGCCCGCCCGATCGACAACCGGGCCTGGATCTCGTACGACGACTGGTGCTCCGGTGTCGCGCGCGGTACCTCGGCGGTGTCCGGTGACCGGCCGGGTCTGGTGCTCGCGGTCCCGGCCGGCACCGTCGACCACCGGGATCCGCACACCGGGACGACCGCCACCTGGGAGTACGGCACCTGGACCTCGCCCGTGCACCGGCTCGCCGTGCCCGCCACCGAGGTCATCGTGTCCTGGAACGCGCACACCGCGCCCGGCACCTGGATCCAGATCGAGCTGAGCGGCACGTACACGGACGGCACGGCCACGCCCTGGTACGTGATGGGCCGCTGGGCGGCGGGCGACGAGGACATCCGGCGGACCTCCCTGGACGACCAGAGCGACGGCAGGAGCAGCGTCTGGACGGACGCCTTCGGGATCGACGATCCGGCGTCCGGCCTGCGCCTGGCCTCGTACCGGCTGCGGCTCACCCTGTACCGCAGGCCGGGCACCCGGCTCACTCCGACCGTGTGGCGGGTGGGCGCGATGGGCTCCGACGTCCCCGACCGCTTCACCGTCCCGGCGTCCACGCCCGCGCTCGCCGCCGAACTGGCCGTGCCACGCTACTCCCAGGAGATCCACAAGGGCCGGTACCCGCAGTACGACAACGGCGGCGAGGCCTGGTGCAGCCCCACCTCCTCGCAGATGATCATCGAGTACTGGGGCGGCAGGCTCACCGAGGAGCAGCTGTCCTGGGTCGACCCGGCCTACACCGACCCACAGGTGTGCCACGCGGCCCGGTACACCTACGACCACCAGTACGCGGGCTGCGGCAACTGGCCGTTCAACGCCGCCTACGCCGCCACCTTCGACGGTCTCCAGGGCGTGGTGACCCGGCTGGGCTCGCTCACGGACGTGGAGACCCTCATCGAGGCGGGCATTCCGGTCATCACGTCGCAGTCCTTCCTGGAGTCGGAGCTGACCGGCGCCGGGTACGGCACCGCCGGGCATCTGATGACGGTGATCGGCTTCACCGCCGACGGCGATGTGATCGCCAACGACCCGGCCTCGCCCGGCAATGACGCCGTACGGCGGGTCTACCGGCGGCGCGAGTGGGAGAACATCTGGCTGCGGACCAAGCGCTACAACGCCGCCGGCAAGGTCGCCTCCGGCACGGGCGGGGTCTGCTACCTCTACTTTCCGGCCGACCCCGGCACGCGGCAGCGCACGGCGCTCGCGGCGGTGGGGGTGCGCTGACCGGCGGCTGAGTAAGCGGCTGACCAGGCGGCTGACCAGGCAGGGGGCGCCCTCCGCCGCCCGGCCGGGGGGTGTGCCGGGGGCGTCCGTCTGTGACCAACCTCTCCGCCGCGCCGGTCGCGCGCGGTGGCACAGTGGACGGATCGGCGAGCCGCCGACGGGGGAGACCACCACCCGCACGAGCAGAGCGAGACCGCCCATGACCGCGCACTCCAGCACCACCCGAGCCGGTGCCCGCACCCGTACCGGCGGTCCCCGGGCGGACGGCCCCAAGATCGTGGAGCACATCGTCGGCTGGACCCTCGTGGTGGTCGTCGCGATGCTGATCACCCAGCTCGGCCTGGTCTGATCCCGCGCCCGGCGGTGCCGTGGGGCGGGACCGGCCGTTTCCGCGTCCTTGATCTCCGGCGCGGACCGACCTGGCATACTGCTCACTCCCGCAGCCCGGATGAGACCAGGGTCGAATGTGAGTACCAGTCAGCGGCGTGACGCCGCCTCCCGTCCCCGGGCCCGCGGCACCGAACGCTCGCTGGCCCGCCGGACCGAACTCATCGCCATCGGGCGGAAGCTGTTCGCCGACACGTCCTACGACGCCCTGTCGATGGACGACATCGCCCGCCAGGCCGGGGTCGCCAAGGGGCTGATCTACTACTACTTCCGGTCCAAGCGCGGCTACTACCTGGCGATCATCCAGGACGCGGTGTCCGACCTGGTCACCTCCGCCGCCGCCGGTCTGGACCGCAACCCGGTGGACCGGGTGCACCGCACCATCGACGGCTATCTGCGCTACGCCGAGCACCACCAGTCCGCGTACCGCACGATCGTCAGCGGCGGCGTCGGCTTCGACACCGAGGTGCAGGCCATCCGGGACGGGGTGCGCGAGGCGATCGTCGAGACCATCGCCGAGGGCGCCTACGGGCGGCGGGAGATCGCGCCGGTCGCCCGGGTGGCGCTGATCAGCTGGATCTGCGGGGTCGAGGGCGCCGTCCTCGACTGGATCGCCCGCCCGGTCCTGACCCGCGACGCGATGTGCCGGCTGCTGGTCAAGACCCTCGGCGGCACCCTCCGCGCGGTGGAGGAGATGGACCCCTCCCACCGGGCCCCGGGCCCCGCCCGCCGGGACGGGGTGCCCGCACCCCGGGAGGGCTGACCGCCGGAGCCTCGTCACCGGGGCTGGAACAGCCTTGGGGCGGGGATCCGCCGATCCCCGCCCCAAGTGTCCGTGGTGTGTGTTACTTGATGGCCTTGATCAGCTCACCGTTGGCGGTGTCGCCGCTCAGCTCCCAGAAGAAGGTGCCACCGAGGTCCTGCTTGTCCTTGTACTTCATCTTGGTGTTGATGGTGCCGGGGGTGTCGTAGCTCCACCAGTTGTCACCGCACTTGGCGTACGCTGCGCCGCCCACCGTGCCGGTCGCGGGGCAGGTCTCCTTGAGGACCTTGTAGTCCTCGAACCCGGCCTCGTACGTGCCGGCCGCCGGTCCGGTCGCCGTGCCGCCGGGCTCCGCCTGGGTGACGCCGGTCCAGCCGCGGCCGTAGAAGCCGATGCCGAGCAGCAGCTTGGCGGACGGGATGCCGAGGCTCTTCAGCTTGGCGATGGTCGCCGCGGCGTTGAAGTCGGCGTTCGGGATGCCGGGGTAGGCGGTGAGCGGCGAGTGCGGCGCGGTCGGGCCGGCCGCGGCCCAGGCGCCGAAGAAGTCGTACGTCATCGGCAGGTACCAGTCGACGTACTTCGCGGCGCCCGCGTAGTTGGCGGCGTCGATCTTGCCGCCGGCGGTGGCGTCGGCGGTGATGGCGGCGGTGACCAGGTTGCGCTTGCCGAACTCGGCGCGCACGGCCTTCATCAGCGCGGGGAAGGACTCCCGGCCGGTGGTGTCACAGGTGAGACCGCAGGCGTTCGGGTACTCCCAGTCGATGTCGATGCCGTCGAAGACGTTCTTCCACTGGGAGTTCTCGACCAGGTCGTAGCAGGACTCGGCGAACGCGGCCGGGTCCTGGGTGGCCTCACCGAAGCCGCCGGACCAGGACCAGCCGCCGAACGAGTACAGCACCTTGATGTGCGGGTACTTCTTCTTCAGTTCGAGCAGCTGGTTGAAGGTGCCCTTCAGCGCCTGGTCCGCGGTGTCGGCGACCCCGTCCACCGACTCCTCGGCGGTGTAGGCCCGTTCGGTCGCCGCGTAGCTGTCGCCGATCGTGCACTTGCCGTCGACCACGTTGCCGAAGGCGTAGTTGATGTGGGTGAGCTTCTTCGCGGAGCCCGAGGTGACGATGTCCTTGACCAGATAGTCGCGGCCGTACGTGCCCCACTCGGTGTAGTAGCCGATCACCTTGTCGGAGCTCTGGCCGGACGGTGCCTTGGCCGCCGTCGACTCGGACTTCGCCGTGGCGGTGCCCGCCCCGGCCAGCAGTCCGGCGCCGAGAACGGTCGTACACACCGCTGCCACGAGCGCCCTGAATCTGGCGCGGGGGCGGGGGAGGGATCGCATCGAGAGGTCTCCTGAGGAAAGGGGGAAGAGAGCGCGGGCCGATTGGCATGAACGCGAAGATGCGGCGATTGACCGGAACCTTAGGAGGACTAGACCAGTCGGGTCAATGGTTCGGACCAATTTCAGCCACCGTGGGTTTCCTGGCGTGAGCGGTCGTCAACAAGTGACGCAGTCCGCCCGATCGGGCAGACTCACAGCGCGCAGCCGCCGGTCAGCCGCTTCCGTGACCCGGGAGCGCGGTGACCTCGGCCGGCGCACGGGAATTCCCCGGCGGAGCCGCCACCACCCGAGGCGACGCCCGCCGCAGTGCCCGCAAGGGAGGAGAGCGTCGCCATGCCCGACCGCGCCCAGCCGGTGGACCGGCACCTGCCCACGGACGAGGCCCGCGAGCTGATCTCGCTGGTCCGTGACATCGCCGCCCGCGAGATCGCCCCGAAGGCGGCCGAGGAGGAGGACGCCGGACGCTTCCCGCGCGAGGTCTTCACCCTGCTCTCCCGCTCCGGCCTGCTCGCCCTGCCCTACGCCGGTGAGTACGGCGGCGGGGACCAGCCCTACGAGGTCTACCTCCAGGTCCTCGAAGAACTCGCCGCCGCCCGGCTGACCGTCGGCCTCGGCGTCAGCGTCCATTCCCTCGCCTGCTACGCCCTCGCCGCCCACGGCACCAAGGAACAGCAGGTCGAGCGGTTGCCCGCGATGCTCGGCGGCGGCCTGCTCGGCGCGTACTGCCTCTCGGAGCCCTCCTCCGGCTCCGACGCCGCCTCGCTGCGCACCCGGGCGGTCCGCGACGGCGACGGCTGGGCGATCACCGGCACCAAGGCGTGGATCACCCACGGTGGGATCGCCGACTTCTACACCGTGCTGGCCCGCACCGGCGAGCCGGGCGCCCGTGGGATCACCGCCTTCCTGGTGCCCGGCGACGCCGAGGGCCTGAGCGCGGCGGCGCCCGAACGGAAGATGGGCATGAAGGGTTCCCCGACCGCCCAGATTCACCTGGACGGCGTACGCGTCCCGGACGATCGGCGGATCGGCGAGGAGGGCCAGGGCTTCGCCATCGCCCTGGCCGCGCTGGACTCCGGGCGGCTCGGCATCGCGGCCTGCGCCATCGGCGTCGCCCAGGCGGCGCTGGACGAGGCCGTGGCGTACGCGGCCGGGCGGCGCCAGTTCGGGCGGCCCATCGCCGACTTCCAGGGGCTGCGGTTCCTGCTCGCCGACATGGCGACCCAGATCGAGGCGGGCCGCGCCCTGTACCTCGCGGCGGCCCGGCTGCGCGACGCGGGCCTGCCGTTCGCCAAGCAGGCGGCCATGGCCAAGCTGCACTGCACGGACACGGCCATGAAGGTCACCATCGACGCCGTGCAGATCCTCGGCGGCTACGGCTACACCGCCGACTTCCCGGCCGAGCGCTATCTCCGCGAGGCCAAGGTGCTCCAGATCGTCGAGGGCACCAATCAGATCCAGCGGATGGTCATCGCCCGCCACCTTGCGGGTCCCGAGACGCGCTGAACTGCCCCGGCCTGACCTGCGGCGCCGCGAGCCGGACCCACTCCGGATCGTGGCGCCCCGGCAGGGTGCGCCCGCGGTGCTCCCAGGTGAGCATCAACTCCCGGAAGATCGGGGGGTCCTGGTGCTGCTGCGGCGACAGCGGGACGTACCGCTGGGGGGCGCGCGCCGCGTGCGAGCCGCGCGGAACCGATTCTGCGGGGACCGGTACAAAAATCTGGCGCTGACGCCCGGTCGTGGAATGTCTGGGGGTCACACCAGGGCAACGCGCCCGACCGGGGACAGGTCACCGAACGCCGGAATCGACCGTCAGTTCGTCAGCACGACACGCCGGGCTTCCCTCCCGCAGAGCGGGCCCCTTGCTCCTCGCCGCCGACCGCTGTGCCCTGCGCGCCGAGACGGGGGCGTACGCCGTCTTCCCCGGGTACGGCATGGCGCGCCGGTGTTCCGACCCTCGTCGGTGTCCTGATCCGTGCCGATGCCCCGATCCTTGTCGGTGTCCCGATCCCGCGCCGGTGGCTTGATCTCGCGCCGACACCCCGATCCTGCGCCGGTACTCAACACCGCCCGCCGGTACCCCCACTCCGCGCTTTGACGCCGAGCACAGTGACGGTCCGGTGCCGCGTCGCGACGGACGCCGCTCGGGAGGAGCCGGAGGCCACGACGATCGGCGTACCGACCCACCCGCACGGCCAAGTGCCCATCCGGAAGGCGGGACTTGATCGCCCCGGGGGCGCCTTGCGCCGCGACCGGGTGCGGCGGCGCTGCCCCGGCCGGTCCGGGCTCACCCTGCGCGCCCTGCACATCCCCACCCTGTACCCCACGCACGTCCCCCCTGTACGCCACGTACGTCCCCACCGCGTACGCCTGTCCGCGGCCACGCGAACGTGATGCCGCGCGCGGCCCACCGCAGGGCGTACCGCGCTGCGGTCGCCGTCCCGGTGGGTCCGGGCAGCCCGATTCCGCACCGCGGCGGCGTGCGGGCCGTGGTGGAGGGGCGGTACCCGGGGAGGGAGCGAAGGGACGGCGGACCCGGCGTCGGGGCGGGCCGTGTGACGTCGCGTCGGACGCGGCGGAGAAAGGTTCAGGCAGCGTGGCGGCGCATCATCGGGACGCGCATCGGGCGCGAGCCCGGACCGCCCACGTGCGAGAAGGGCTGGGTCCGCCAGTCGAGCCCCTGCGGAAGCGTCAGCAGCAGGGCGGTGTCCTGCTCCTGCGGCTCGACGGACTCGTCGGCGGAACGGGCGTCCGTGGCCTGCCGGCCGGTGCCCGCGCAGACCGTGAGACCGAACGGGTTCCACGGCGAGACGCACAGCGCGTGCTCCGGCAGAAACTCCTCGTCCGCCAGAAGCGCGATGGGCTGCGTGCAGTCCGGGCAGATCACCCGGAACATCTCGAAGGTGTCGTACGCGTCGAGTTCCTCCGCGTCGAAGTCGTCGGAATCGACGCCCTCCGGCACGATTTCCAGGACCGGCTGCTGCCGCTTGGGCGCGGTGCGACCAGGGCGCTTAAGACTCTGCATTGGGTTCTCCCCCTCGGGCTGGGCCGTGAAGGCACTGCGGCCTCGACCACAGCAAGCACTTCCCGTCCGCTCTTCCGGGTAATCACGAGACCATCACGAAGGGCTCCGAGGGCTTGTGGTGTTCGTCACATGCCGCTCGCAGGTGCCCGTCACAGTGAAAGCGACCGGTCCGACAGTCCCCGGCCGGCCCGCCGATCACCCACGCGCACATCACGAACAGGGCATGACCTGTACCTCTCAGCTATCCGTGGAGATCAACGGCACTGTAGGTTCTCCGCCATGGAGGAGCTGGACCGTCATATCGTGCAGCTGCTCGTCGAGGACGGGCGAATGAGCTACACAGACCTGGGCAAGGCCACGGGCCTTTCCACGTCGGCCGTGCACCAGCGGGTGCGCCGGCTCGAACAGCGTGGCGTCATCCGCGGCTACGCCGCCGTGGTCGACCCCGAGGCCGTCGGACTGCCGCTGACCGCGTTCATCTCGGTCAAACCGTTCGACCCCAGCGCCCCCGACGACATCGCCGACCGCCTCGCCGGGGTCCCCGAGATCGAGGCGTGTCACAGCGTCGCGGGCGAGGAGAACTACATCCTCAAGGTCCGCGTGGCGACCCCGCACGAGCTGGAGGAACTCCTCGCGCGCCTCCGCTCGCTGGCGGGCGTGTCGACCCGGACGACGGTGGTGCTGTCGACGCCGTACGAGGCGCGTCCGCCGAAGATCTAGGACGCGCCGGGCGCCGGACCTGCCCCGATGGCGTCGCCCTCCCCGGGGGGAGAGAAACTGTCCGGCATGAGTGAATGCACGGTTCTGCTGCGCCGCGGTGAGGTCCACAGCCCCGCCGATCCCTTCGCCACCGCGATGGTCGTCGAGCACGGCGCCATCGCCTGGGTCGGCTCCGAGGGCGCCGCCGACGCCTTCGCGGACGGCGTGGACGAGGTGATCGACCTCGACGGCGCGCTGGTCACCCCGGCGTTCACCGACGCCCATGTGCACACCACCGCCACCGGCCTCGCCCTCACCGGCCTCGATCTGACCTCCGCCGCCTCCCTGGACGCGGCCCTGGCCCGGGTACGGGAATTCGCCGCCGCCCGCCCCGGCGACCGCGTGCTGCTCGGCCACGGCTGGGACGCGTCCCGCTGGCCCGGCGGGCGCCCCCCGACCCGCGCCGAACTGGACGAGGCGACCGGCGGCAGGCCGCTCTACCTCAGCCGCATCGACGTCCACTCGGCGGTGGTCAGCACCGCCCTGCTGGACCTGGCCGGGGGGGACGTGCCGCGCGAGGACGTCCCGCTGACCGCCGACGCCCACCACACCGTGCGCGCCGCCGCCCTCGGCGCCGTCACCGCGGCCCAGCGCATCGAGGCCCAGCGCGCCGCGCTCGCGCACGCCGTCTCACTCGGCATCGGCTCCCTGCACGAGTGCGCCGGTCCCGACATCTCCTCCGAGGACGACTTCACCGGCCTGCTGCGGCTCGCAGCCGAGGAGCCCGGCCCGCGGGGGGGGGGGGGGCGTGGGGGTGGGGGTGCGAGTGAGGGCTCTGTGTGGCGGCGGGAGTCTCTG
>NZ_JBHYUG010000045.1:0-66617 GCF_042749375.1 Streptomyces sp. NPDC059477
GGGCTCGTGCGGGGGCCCCCCCCCCGGCCACGCTGCCCCGGTCGAGGATTCGCTCGCCCGGGGTGACCCGCTTGTCGGCCGCGGCACGACTGCCCGCAGCCACGTGGGCGGCGCGGCTGCCCGCGGCCAGGTCGGTGGGGCGGCTGCCCGCGGCCAGGTGGGCGGCGCGGCTGCCCAGGGGCACGTCCGTGGCGCGACTGCCCGTAGCCGCAGCCGCAGCCCCATCCGGGCCGCGACCGCTCCCACCCGCATCCGTGGCGCGACTGCCCCCCGCCACATCGGTGGCTCGGCTGCCCGTAGCCCCATCCGGGCCGCGACTGCCCCCACCCGCCTCCGTGGTGCGACCGCTCGCGGTCACGTCGGCTGGGTGGCTGCCCGTTGTCGTGCTGGTGGCGCGACTGCCCGTCGGTGTGCCGGGCTTCGCCGGTGCGGGCTGGGGTGGGAGGGGGGTGGAGCCCGACAGGCGGTGCAGGGCGTTGAGCAGGCGGTCCAGGCGGGACTCGTAGGCGTGTTCCAGGGCGAGGGTGCCGGAGAGCCAGGCCAGTTCGGGGCGCATGCCTTCCGACCAGTCGGGGTCGAGGAGGGGGCGGAAGGTGTGCAGGCTGCCGCTGATGCGGCGGGCCGAGCGGCGCAGGGCGCGCGCCGCGTCGACGGACTCCTCCGTGCCGTTGCCGTGCGCCCCCGTGCCGGTCTCCCGGTGGAGCCGCAGGGCGCGGAGGAACTCCATGGCCTGGGCGCGCAGGTAGCCCGCGAGGGCCTCCCCGGTCACCGCCCCGGCCATCGGGTCCGTCGGATCAAGGTGTTGCTGTGCCACGCCGGCGCCTCCGGGCGTCTATGAGCATCTCCTGGATGTTCCGCAGGGGCCCGCCGTCGGCATCGGTCGCATGCCGGGTCCACTCGCCGTCCGGGCCCAGGTGCCAGGAAGCGGTGGCGTCGGACATACCCGTCTCCAGCAGCCGGTTGAGGGCGGCGCGGTGGGCCGGGTCCACGACCCGCACGAGGGCCTCGATGCGGCGGTCGAGGTTGCGGTGCATCATGTCGGCGCTGCCGAGCCACACCTCGGGTTCGCCGCCGTTGCCGAAGCCGAAGACCCGGGAGTGTTCCAGGAAGCGGCCGAGGATCGAGCGGACCCGGATGTTCTCCGACAGCCCCGTCACTCCGGGGCGCAGCGCGCAGATGCCGCGCACCCAGACATCGATCGGCACGCCTGCCTGCGACGCCCGGTACAGGGCGTCGATGAGGGCTTCGTCGACGATCGAGTTGACCTTGATACGGACATACGCGGGACGTCCGGCACGGTGGTGCTGGACCTCCTTGTTGATCCGTGAGATCAGGCCGTCCCGCAAGGAGCGGGGGGCGACCAGCAGCCGGCGGTAGGTCTCCCGGCGGGAGTAGCCGGAGAGCCGGTTGAACAGGTCGGACAGGTCCGCGCCGACCTGTGGGTCGGCGGTCAGCAGTCCGAGGTCCTCGTACAGCCGGGCGGTCTTGGGGTGGTAGTTGCCGGTGCCGACATGGCAGTACCGGCGGAGCGTCTCGCCCTCCTGGCGGACCACCAGGGACAGCTTGCAGTGGGTCTTGAGGCCGACCAGGCCGTAGACGACATGGCAGCCGGCCTCCTCCAGCTTGCGGGCCCACTCGATGTTGGCGTGCTCGTCGAAGCGGGCCTTGATCTCCACCAGGACCAGGACCTGCTTGCCCGCCTCCGCGGCCTCTATCAGCGCGTCCACGATGGGGGAGTCGCCGGAGGTGCGGTACAGGGTCTGCTTGATGGCGAGGACGTCGGGGTCCTTGGCCGCCTGCTCCAGGAACGCCTGGACGGAGGTGGAGAAGCTGTCGTACGGATGGTGCAGCAGGACGTCGCGCTGGCGCAGGGCGCCGAAGATGTCCGGCGCGGAGGCCGACTCGACCTCGGCCAGGTCCCGGTGGGTGCCCGCGATGAACTTGCGGTACTTCAGCTCGGGCCGGTCCAGGCCGTGGATGCGGAACAGGCCGGTGAGGTCGAGCGGGCCGGGCAGCGGATAGACCTCGGCCTCGGTGATCTTCAGCTCGCGCACCAGCAGGTCGAGCACCTCGCGGTGGATGGACTCCTCGACCTCCAGGCGCACCGGCGGCCCGAAGCGGCGCCGCATCAGCTCCTTCTCCAGGGCCTGGAGCAGGTTCTCGGCGTCGTCCTCCTCGACCTCAAGATCCTCGTTGCGGGTGATCCGGAAGGCGTGGTGCTCCAGCACCTCCATGCCCGGGAAGAGTTCCTCCAGGTGGGCGGCTATGACGTCCTCGATGGGGACGGACCGGCCGGGGGAGCTTTCCAGGAAGCGGGAGAGCAGCGGCGGGACCTTCACCCGGGCGAAGTGCCGGTGGCCGCTGACCGGGTTGCGTACGACGACGGCCAGGTTCAGGGAGAGGCCGGAGATGTACGGGAAGGGGTGGGCCGGGTCGACGGCCAGCGGGGTGAGGACCGGGAAGATCTGGTGCCGGAAGAGAGTGAACAGGCGGGCCTGCTCCTTCTCGGTGAGTTCGTTCCAGCGGACCAGGTGGATGCCTTCCTCGGCGAGGGCCGGGGCGACGTCCTCGTGGAAGCAGGCGGCGTGCCGGGCCATCAGCTCGCGGGAGCGGGCCCAGATCATCTCCAGCACCTGGGTGGGCTGGAGGCCGGAGGCGGAGCGGGTGGCGACGCCTGTGGCGATCCGGCGCTTCAGTCCGGCCACCCGGACCATGAAGAACTCGTCCAGGTTGCTCGCGAAGATCGCGAGGAAGTTGGCGCGCTCCAGGAGCGGGGTGTTCGGGTCCTCGGCGAGTTCCAGGACGCGCTCGTTGAAGGCGAGCCAGCTGCGCTCCCGGTCGAGGAAGCGGCCCTGCGGCAGCTGGTCCCCCTCGCCGGACTCCTCGTACGCGTCGAGGTCGGCGTCTATGTCGGGCTCCAGATCGGAGACCGTGGCGGCGACCGTGTTCGTGCGGTGGGCCGCGATGGAGCCCACGGAGGGCTGCGGGTGCTGGATCTCTGCGTCGGGGGTGGTTTGCTGGCTCATGGACCCATTGTTCCGCGCGCGGACGCCAATGGGCGCGTCGGAGCGCGCGGGCGGGAGCGCGACGGGCGGGAGCGCGACGACGATTGCCTCCGGGGGCGGCGACGGCTCGGGCACGGCGGGGTTCATTCGCTGAGCGTCGCAAGACCGTCTGAATCAATGGTTACGGAGACATGACGTGCGGGATAGCGGGGGGCGGCTCGCAGGGGACCTCCGCAGCGTGGCCGCACTCTTTCCGTACGTCCCCGAACATACGTCCCACAATGGCCCTAGGCCCTCCTTGCCGTGACCGGGCTCTATGAGGCTTTCCTGAGGGGCCCCCATGGACCGCGAGAAGCGGCCTTATATCGGGCAAACAAGGTTCTGCCGGGCTTCTCAGCGAGCGCTCAGGAAGCTCTCATGGGCGGCGGACAAGCTCATGGACATGACCGAGAGCTTCCGCCGCGACGGCGAGTACGACAGCGAGTACACGAACCCTCACCAGGGCGCCCAGCAGCACGCTTCCTCGCCCGGGGAGTCGCCCGGGAACCCCTACCAGGCCGCGGACCCGTACCAGGGGGCCGCGCAGCACTCGTCTTCTTCCCCCTCTTCTTCGGACACCCCGTCCGGCGTCCCGTCGCAGGCACCGGCGTCCTCCCCCGTGAACCCGGAGTGGCCCCCGCCGCCCCCGTACCAGCCGATGGCCGGACAGCCGGAGCCCGGCACCGGGGCCACCGCGCTGCTGAACGAGCCGGTCGCCCGTTCCGCCCGGCGGGGGCGCGGCCGGGGTCCGGTGGCGCTGATCGCGGCCGTGGCGATCGTGGCGGCGATGATCGGCGGCGGCACCGCGTACGGCATCCAGGAGCTGACCGGCGGCAACGACACCGTCGCCACCAGCTCCTCCAGCACCAGTGTGGTGCCGTCCAGCCAGCAGGGCACGGTCGCGGGGGTCGCCTCGGCGGTCAGCCCGAGCATCGTCGAGATCAACGCCACCTCCAACGCCGGCTCCTCCACCGGCTCGGGCGTGATCATCACCAGTGACGGCGAGATCATCACCAACAACCACGTGATCACCGGCGCCTCCCAGATCCAGGTCACCACCGACGACGGCAAGCAGTACAGCGCCCAGGTCGTCGGCACCGACCCGGCCAAGGACCTCGCCCTGATCAAGCTGGACAACGCCTCCGGCCTCAAGGCGGCCACCCTCGGCAACTCCGATGGTGTCCAGGTCGGCGACGAGGTCGTGGCGATCGGCTCGCCCGAGGGCCTGACCGGCACGGTGACCAGCGGTATCGTCTCCGCGCTCGACCGCGATGTGACCGTCTCCACCGGCGAGGGACAGCAGCCCCAGCAGCAGCAGGGCGGCGGCTGGCCGTTCGAGTTCGGCGGCCAGCAGTTCAACGGCGACACCGGGTCGTCCACGACGACGTACAAGGCCCTCCAGACCGACGCCTCGCTCAACCCGGGCAACTCCGGCGGCGCGCTGATCGACATGAACGGCAACATCATCGGGATCAACTCGGCCATGTACTCGGCGGCCGGTTCCTCCTCCACCGCGGGCAGCGTCGGCCTCGGCTTCGCCATCCCGATCAACACCGTGAAGAGCGACCTGAGCACCCTCCAGGCGGGCGGCAGCGGCAGCTGACGGCGGGGCGGCCGGCACGGCCGGCAGCACGTCGGCACCAGCGGCCAGCGGCCAGCAGTACCGACCGGCATCAGCGTCCAGCACAGTACCGACCGGCACCAGCGGCCCGCGGCACCACCGGCACCAGCAACCAGGAGCACGACCAGCACGACCAGCTAGGAGCACGACATGCGCTACGAGATCGACAGGGTCCGGCGGATCGAGCACAGCGCCCCCGGTCACGACCCGGCCGGATTCGCCCTCGCCCTGGAGGTGGCCGGCCGACTGCACGGGCCGGTCACCCGGGCCCCCGAGCTGGCACCCGCGGGCAGCGGCTCCGGCACCCACCGCGCCAAGGCCCGGCGCCGGCCCGCCCTGCGCGGCTGACATCCGCCGCCGTACGACCAGGACATTCCGGCACGACCGGCTGACGTGCGAGGCTGAATGCTGAGAACGTCGGACCGGCCCCTTCCCACCGCACCCGAGGACATGAGCATGAGCCCCGCCGATGGCGACCGCGACCCCCAGCGCATCCTGATCGTCGACGACGAGCCCGCCGTGCGCGAAGCGCTCCAGCGCAGCCTTGCCTTCGAGGGCTACGACACCCAGGTCGCGGTCGACGGCGCCGACGCGCTGGAGAAGGCCGGCGCCTACCGGCCCGACCTGGTGGTCCTCGACATCCAGATGCCCCGCATGGACGGCCTGACCGCCGCCCGCCGGATCCGCGGGGCGGGCGACACCACCCCGATCCTGATGCTGACGGCCCGCGACACCGTGGGCGACCGGGTCACCGGCCTGGACGCCGGGGCGGACGACTACCTGGTCAAGCCCTTCGAGCTGGACGAGCTGTTCGCCCGGATCCGCGCGCTGCTGCGCCGCAGCACCTACGCGTCGGCGAACGGCAACGTCCCCGACGACGAGGCGCTCAGCTTCGGCGATCTGCGGATGGATCTGGCGACGCGGGAGGTGACGCGCGGCGGTCGGCAGGTCGAGCTGACCCGTACCGAGTTCACCCTGCTGGAGATGTTCATGGCACACCCGCGCCAGGTGCTCACCCGTGAGCAGATCCTGAAGGCGGTCTGGGGCTTCGACTTCGAGCCGTCCTCCAACTCCCTCGACGTGTACGTCATGTATCTGCGCCGCAAGACCGAGGCGGGCGGCGAGCCGCGTCTCGTGCACACCGTGCGGGGCGTGGGGTATGTCCTGCGCCAGGGCGGCGCCGAGTGAACAAGGTCGCCCGCCGCCTGCGATCCCTCCCGATCCGTTCCCGGCTGGCCCTGCTGGTGGCGGCGGCGGTGGCGTTCGCGGTGGCGGCGGTGTCGGTGACCGCCTGGTTCGTGGTGCAGCAGAAGCTGTACGAGCAGGTGGACACGCAGCTCGACTCGGCCAATCTGGAACTGAACGAGGCGCAGCTGTCGGCGCTGCTGACCGCGTGTCCGCAGGAGGTGTCGGACGCCCCTGGGGACCTGCAACCCAGGGACTACTACATACAGGTCGCCAAGGCGGACGGCACCGCCTGCGTCTTCAGCAACTCGACGGGTGTCCTCAAGGTCATGTCCCAGGATCAGGAGGTGGCGGCCAACCCCGAGCGCAAGCCCGCCTTCCACAACACCACGGACGCGCAGGGCAACGAGGTACGGGTGAAGACCTCGCCGATCACCTTGCGCACCGGCCCCGTCTCCCAGCTCGTCCCCGATGTCGCCCTCCAGGTCGGGGTGCCGCTGAAGGAGACCTACAACACCCTCAACGAACTCGCGCTGGTCCTGCTCATCGCCTCCGGCGTGGGAGTCCTCGGCGCGGGCGCCGCCGGGCTCGCAGTGGCCCGCGCCGGACTGCGCCCCGTCGACAAGCTGACGGAAGCCGTCGAACACGTGGCCCGCACGGAAGACCTCACCGTCCGCATCCCCGTCGACCAGGACAGCGAGGACGAGGTGGCCCGGCTCTCCCGTTCCTTCAACTCCATGACCTCCGCGCTGGCCAGTTCCCGCGAACTCCAGCAACAGCTCATCGCGGACGCGGGCCATGAACTGCGCACCCCCCTCACCTCCCTCCGTACCAACATCGAACTCCTCACCCGCAGCGAGGAGACCGGCCGACCGCTCCCGGAGGCCGACCGCAAGGCGCTGCTCGCCTCCGTCAAGGCGCAGATGACCGAGCTGGCCGCGTTGATAGGCGATCTCCAGGAGCTGTCCCGCTCGGAGGGCCAGCGTGGCGAGCGGGTGCAGGTGGTGTCGTTCGAGGACACCGTCGAGAGCGCCCTGCGCCGGGCCCGGCTGCGCGGCCCGGAGCTGACGATCACCGCCGACCTCCACCCCTGGTACGTCCGCGCGGAGCCCGCCGCGCTGGAGCGGGCCGTCGTCAACATCCTGGACAACGCGGTGAAGTTCAGCCCCGAGGGCGGCACCATCGAGGTCGTGCTGGGCAGCGGCATCCTCACCGTCCGCGACCACGGCCCCGGCATCCCCGCCGAGGAACTCCCGCACGTCTTCGACCGCTTCTGGCGCTCCCCGAGCGCCCGCGCCCTCCCCGGCTCGGGCCTGGGCCTGTCCATCGTGGTCCGTACGATCCACCAGGCGGGCGGCGAGGTCACCCTGGCCCACGCGGAGGGCGGCGGCACGGTGGCGACGGTACGGCTGCCGGGGGCGCCGATGCCCCCGCCGGAAACACCGGAAACACCGGGGATGTCGTAGAACGGGCGGGGAGCGAACGAGAGGCGGGGGCCGGGTGGCCCCGGACCCCGCCTCGTACGTCACTTCTGAACCGAACGGCTGTGGCTACCGCACGACGGTGATCCGGTCGGCCGCGGGCGGCGCGATCGGGTCGGCGGCGGAGGAATTCGCCGTCAGGTACTGCTCCAGCGCGGTCAGGTCGTCCGAGCCGACCAGGTCGTTGGTGCCGAGGGCGAGGGTCGGGAAGCCGTCGCCGCCGCCCGCGAGGAAGTTGTTGGTGACGACGCGGTAGACCGCCGAGGGGTCGATCGGGGAGCCGCCCAGCCTGATCGAGTCGGTCACCACCCGGTCCGCGCCCGTCTTGGTCAGATCCAGCGTGTACGTCAGTCCGGCGGACGGCTGGAGGATCTTCGGGGAGGCCGCGTTGGCCCCGCTGACCTGCTCCTTCAGCACCTGGATCAGCTGGGCGCCGGTGAGGTCCTGGAGATTGACGGTGTTGGCGAACGGCTGGACCGTGAAGCCCTCCGCGTACGTCACCACGCCGTCACCCTCGCCCGCCTTGGCCGCGTAGGTCAGGGGCGCGCGGATGCCGCCGGGGTTCATCAGGGCGACATCGGCCGCCGGGTCCAGGCCCTTGCCGTGGGCGAGCTGGGAGTCGGCGATGAGGTCGCCCAGCGGGGACTCGGTGCCGGAGTTGTTGATGTCGGCGGAGATGTAGCCGATGGCGCGGTTGCCGATGGGGGCCGCGAGGGCGTTCCACTTGCCGATCAGGGACGTCATGTCCGGCGCCTTCTCCACGTCACGGCTGACGACGTGGTTGGCGGAGGTGACCGCCGTACGGGCGATGTCCCCGGTCCACCGGTCGTAGGTCAGCGTGGTGTCGGTGTAGAGGCGGCCGAAGGACGAGGCCGAGGTGACCATGCGGGGGTTGCCCGCCGGGTCGGGCACGGTGCACACATAGGCGGCGTGGGTGTGACCGGTGACCAGCGCGTCGACCTGCGGGGAGACATTCTCGGCGATCTCGGCGATGGGGCCGGAGATACCGTCGCCGGCGCCCGGGGAGTCACAGTCGTAGTTGTACGACGACGAGGCCGGGAAGCCGCCTTCGTGGACGAGGGCGACGATGGACTTGACGCCCTGGCGCTGAAGCTCCTGGGCGTACTTGTTGATGGTCTCGACCTCGTCCTTGAAGGTGAGGCCCTTGACGCCCTCGGCGGAGACGATGTCGGGCGTGGCCTCCAGGGTGACGCCGATGAAGCCGACCTTGACGCCGTTCTGCTTCCAGACCCAGTAGGGCTTGAGGACCGGCTTCTTGGTCTTCTCGTCGAGCACGTTGGCGGCGAGGTAGGGGAAGTCGGCGCCCTTGAACTTCTTGTCGGTGTAGCAGCCCGCGGTGGGGTGGCAGCCGCCGTTCTGGAGCCGGGACAGTTCCTTGGCGCCCTCGTCGAACTCGTGGTTGCCGACCGAGGTGACATCGAGGTCGAGCTTGTTCAGCGCCTCGATGGTGGGCTCGTCGTGGAAGAGACCGGAGATCAGCGGGGAGGCGCCGACCAGGTCGCCGCCGGCCGCCGTGATGGAGTACTTCTCGCCCTCGCGGGCCTCGCGCAGATGGGTGGCGAGGTACTCGACACCGCCCGCGTCGATGGTCTTCGTGGTGCCGTCGGGCTGGAGTTCGGTGACCCGGCCGGAGGACCCGGCGGGCGGCTCCAGATTGCCGTGCAGGTCGTTGAAGGACAGCAGTTGCACGTCCTGGTAGCGGCCCGGCTTGTGCTGGGCCTCTCCGGCGCTGGCGGTGCCGGGAAGCGCGGCGGCGAGCGCGCCCGCGGTGGTCAGGCCGGCGACGGCGGCGAGCAGCCGGGTCCGGCCGCGTCTGCCGCGGCGGTCGGGCTGATGGGTGGTGAGTGGCATGCGCCCCCCTGTGGGTCTGCGTGGATCTGCCGGTGGACTTGTCGGTGGATCTGCTGATGGATCTGGTGGTGGATCTGGTGGTGGATCTGGTGGTGGGCCCGAGGCCCGCTGAGGCAGGTCTCGTCCGGGCGGCAGCCTAGAGTCAACGCGCGTAGCGCGACAGGGGTTACCGGGTTACTTCTTGGTTTCCGCCGCCCCAATGGCAGGCCGCCACGATCGCGCGGGCGGCCCCGTACCCTCGTAGGCATGACCAGCGACGACAGCGCACGCCAGGGCCAGGCCCGGACCATCGAGACCCATGCCGCGCTGGCCCCGGAGCAGATCGAGGCCGTCCTCGACCTGCTCACGGAGGCCGCGCGCCACGACGGCCAGCAGGCGGTGTCGGAGCAGGGCCGGCTCCAGTTGCGCGGCGGGGCGCGTCCGGGCGTCTCCCATCTCCTGCTCACACTGGCGGGCGAACTCGTCGGATACGCGCAGCTGGAGGACACCGACCCGGTGGAGGCGCCGGCCGCCGAACTGGTCGTGCACCCCGAGCATCGCGGCCGGGGCCATGGCCGCGCGCTGGGCGCCGCCCTGCTGGCCGCGTCCGGCAAGCGGCTGCGGGTCTGGGCGCACGGCGGTCACGCGGCGGCCCGTCATCTGGCCCAGGTCCTGGGCCTCACCCTGTTCCGCGAACTGCGCCAGATGCGCCGCCCGTTGACCGGCCTGGAACTCCCCGACCCGGTCCTCGCGCCCGGCGTGAGCGTGCGCACCTTCGTCCCCGGCCAGGACGACGCGGCATGGCTGGCGGTGAACTCCGCGGCCTTCGCGCACCACCCCGAGCAGGGCTCGCTGACCCAGCGCGACCTGGACGACCGCATGTCCGAGCCGTGGTTCGACCCGGCGGGCTTCTTCCTCGCCGAGCGCGCGGGCACGGTCATCGGCTTCCACTGGACCAAGGTCCACGCCGAGGAGCAACTGGGCGAGGTGTACGTCGTCGGCGTGTCCCCCACCGCGCAGGGCGGCGGCCTCGGCAAGTCCCTCACCACGATCGGCCTCCGCCACCTCGCGGCCCAGGGCGTCCCGACGGCGATGCTCTACGTCGACGCGGACAACAAGGCGGCGGTGACGGTGTACGAGCGGCTGGGCTTCACGACGTACGAGACGGATCTGATGTACCGGACGGAGACCTGAGCGCCACCGCCCGGCATCTGAACCATGTCCGGGCTACGGCCGGGTGAGGTGGTCGAACTCGCCGTTGCGGGCTCCGTCGAGCATGGCGGCGAGTTCGGAGGTGGTGAAGAGGAGCGCGGGGCCGTGGGGGGCTTTGCTGTGACGGACGGCGACTTTGCCGTCTATGGACGCGAATTCGAAGCAGTTCCCATTGCCGCCGGAGGCTTCGGCTCGCTGCCACTGGGCGTCCAGCGCCGAGGCGTCATCGATGACGTGATCAGTCATGGAACCTGTCCCTTGTTGTAGGAGTCCCGGTACTTCCGGATCAGTGCGGCCGACTCGGCGCCGCGCAGGGCGTCCGCCATGAGCCGTCTGAAGAGCTGCCCGTACTCCCGTACCTCGGCGGAATCCTTGATGAACCGGGTCGAGGTGAGACCTTCGACATAGACGATGTCGGGTTCCCACCGCTCCGGGAAGCTCAGTACCACGAAAGAGCCGCCGAAGAGCGCCGCGTGGCTCGCGGCTGCTTCCGGCAGCACCAGCAGATGGATCGTGTGCGGGTGTTTCTCGCCGGTGGTGACCAGGTGTTCCAGCTGGGCCGCCATGATCTCGCGAGAGCCGATCACGTGCCGGAACGCGGACTCCGAGACAACTCCCCAGAAAATCAAGGGGGTCGGGCGGGAGAACACGGCCTGGCGGCGCTCGCGAATGGTCAGCCGGGCCTCCCTCTCGTCCTTGGCGAGGTCCGGCAGATGGTGGTCGAGAATCGCCGCCGCGTATTCCCGCGTCTGCAACAACCCCGGGATCAGGACGGTTTCGACGTTGTACGTCTCCACCGCGTAATCCTCGTACCCGATGTAATCGGCGTATCCGGAAGGCACCGTGCGGCGCACCTTGCTTTCCCAACCCGGCTGATTTCCACCGCGTTTGAGTTGCCAGATGTACGCCTGCTGGTCCTCGTTGTCCAACTGGTACAGGTCGAGCAGCCGGGTCAGATCATGGTCCGTGATTCCGATCTTGGCGCTCTCGATGCGGCTGACCTTGCTCTCGGACCACCCCAGCGCTTCGGCGACGGAGTCCTGGGAGCCGTGTCCTCCGTCCACCCGCAGCGCCTTGAGGACACGCCCCAGCCGGACCTGACGCGCGGTTGGTTCACGCGGCTGGCTAGCCATCGCAGGTCCCCCATCCGTTGTGTGACATCCCCAGAGGGTCCAACCGCGGTGCGGGCCAGGGCAAGCGCGTGTCCCTCGTACGAGGGAACATCGATTTGCAAGCTTGCACGCAAGGCGTGGCATTCGCAGACTTGCAACTACTCGCGCTCCGTAACCGAACGCGGGCCATCCGTACGCACTGGTCGTCATAGGGGTGCGCCATGCCCGAACAGTCCACGCGTCGCCAGTATCCCACCAGGCCCGAATCTGTCGCCCAAGTGCGCACACAGGTACGGGAGTTACTGGCGTCCCGGGGTATCGAACCGCACGGCAACGAGAGCGCGGAGAACGCCGTTCTCGTCGCGAGCGAACTGGCGGGCAACGCGGTGTGCCACGCCAGTTCCTCGGGGTCGTACTCCGTGACCCTGGAGCTTCACGGAGGCATTCTCGCGATCTCCGTGCGGGACACCGAGATCGAGACGCCTCCGCAGTGGCCCACCCTTGGTGACGCCGGTGCCACGACAGGAAGAGGCATGTTCCTCGTCGACGCGCTCGCGCGGGACTGGGGCTGTGCCCACAAGGGCGAGGGGAAAGTCGTCTGGGCCGAATTGCTCATCGACAGGGAACGCCCGTAGGGCTGCCCCCTACCGCCGGGCGGTGGCTACTCGCAGCCGCAGGATCTCCGGGTGACCAGGCTGGTCGGGAAGACCTTCACCCGTTCCCGGCGGGAACCGGCGACGCGCAGGCCGTCGTCCAGGACGAGGTCCACCGCCGCGCGGGCCATGCCGGAGCGGTCGGAGGCTACCGTCGTCAGGGGCGGGTCGGTCAGGGCCGCTTCCTTGATGTCGTCGAAGCCGGCCACCCCCAGCTCGCCGGGGACGTCGATGCGCAGTTCGCGGGCCGCCCGGAGCAGGCCGATGGCCTGGTCGTCGGTCGAGCAGAAGACGGCGGGCGGGCGGTTCGGGCCGGAGAGGATCTCCAGGCCGATGCGATAGGCGTCGTAGCGGTTGTACGGGGCCTCGAAGACCCGGCCCTCGGTCGGCAGCCCGGCGTCGGTCATCGCCTGGCGCCAGCCCTCGACATGGTCGGAGACCGGGTCGCCCACCGCCGGGGTGTCCGCGGTGCCGCCGACACAGGCCACGTACGCGTAGCCGTGCTCCAGCAAATGCGCGACGGCCGCGCGGGCGCCCGCCACGTCGTCCAGGACGACCGCCACGTCGTCGATCGCCTCGGGGCGCTCATGGAGCAGCACCACCCGGGCGTCCCACGCGTCGATCTCCGCCGCCGCCAGGTCGTTCAGCGCGTGGCTGACCAGGATCAGGCCGGAGACCCGCATCCCCAGGAAGGCGCGCAGATAGTGGACCTCGCGCTCGCCCACGTAGTCGGAGTTCCCGACCAGCACCATTTTCCCGCGCTCGGACGCGGCCTGCTCGACCGCGTGCGCCATCTCCGCGAAGAACGGCTGGCGTGCGTCCGGCACGATCAGACCTATGAGATCGGTACGCCGGGACGCCATGGCCTGTGCCACCCGGTCCGGGCGGTAGCCCAGCTCCTTGATGGCGGCGAGCACGCGTTCGCGCGTGGCCGGGGCGACCGGCCGGGGTCCGTTGTTGATGACGTAACTGACGACGGCTGTGGACGTTCCCGCCAGCCGCGCCACGTCATCTCTAGTCACCTTGGCCACGCGCGGAGTCTACGCGGATTGATCCGCCCTGGGCAGGGAGAGAGCGGTACCGGCTGTGGGCTTTCTGTGCGGGAGCAACGCCTCGCCGAAGCCTTCGGGTGCCGCCGGGGCGCCGCCGAGGGCGGTCGGGGGCCGGGGCGATGATCCGGCCCCCCGCCCATCAGGTCTCGGCCGGGACCTCCAAGGCCGCCACGGCGACCACGCTGTCGGCACTCCCGGCACTCCCGGCACTCTCCGGTGTCGGCCGCGCGGCCTTCGCCTTGGCCTCGTCGGCGGCCCGCTCCACCTTCTCCGGCGTGACGAACCGATAGCCGACGTTGCGCACGGTCCCGATCAGCGACTCGTGCTCGGGGCCGAGCTTGGCGCGCAGCCGCCGTACGTGCACATCCACGGTCCGGGTGCCGCCGAAGTAGTCGTACCCCCACACCTCCTGGAGCAGCTGGGCGCGGGTGAAGACCCGGCCCGGGTGCTGGGCCAGGTACTTCAGCAGCTCGAACTCCTTGAAGGTCAGGTCCAGGACCCGGCCCTTGAGCTTGGCGCTGTAGGTGGCCTCGTCCACGGAGAGATCGCCGTTGCGGATCTCCATGGGGGAGTCGTCGTTGACCAGCTGCTGACGGCCGGTGGCCAGCCGCAGCCGGGCCTCGACCTCGGCCGGACCGGCCGTGTCGAGCAGGACGTCGTCGATGCCCCAGTCGGCGGTGACGGCGGCCAGGCCGCCCTCGGTCACGACCAGGATGAGCGGACAGCCGGGGCCGGTGGAGCGCAACAGCTGACACAGGCTGCGGACCTGCGGCAGATCGCGGCGGCCGTCGATCAGGATGACGTCGGCACCGGGGGTGTCGACGAGGGCGGGGCCCTCGGCGGGGGCCACCCGCACGTTGTGCAGCAGCAGGCCGAGCGCGGGGAGCACCTCCGTCGACGGCTGGAGGGCGTTGGTCAGGAGCAGCAGAGAACTCATATGTCTGGTTCCTCCTCGGTCCCTGCGAGGACGTGTGCGGTGCGTCACTGCGGTGCGTCGCTGCGCTGCGATCCCGTCGGCCCGTACACAGCCACGGTCCCCCGGTCACCTGGGGTTTCCCGTTTCGTATACAACGCGTTCGAAAGCACAAAAGGACTCGGGGGCTACGTTGCCCGAGTCCTCTGCCCAGCAGAATACCCACATGAGCAACGGTCCGGCAGGTCATGTGGCCCGATCCACTACCGTCCGTCCGCAGAGTGAGACGCCCGAGACGGCCAGCTCAGCGGCCTCGCGGACGTTTTTGCAGACGGCGGACGGTGTGCGCGTCGAGGCCGTATACGAGCGGGGTCACGTTGTATACGACACTTTGACGTCACCCTCCGGCCAGATCGCGTTCGTCGTGGCGCATGGCTTCACCGGGGACGTGGACAAGCCGCACGTGCGTCGCATCGCCCGGGCGCTCCGCCGGTACGGTGCCGTCGTCACGTTCTCCTTCCGAGGCCACGGCGCCTCCGGCGGGCGCTCGACCGTCGGTGACCGTGAGGTCCTCGATCTGGCGGCGGCCGTCGCCTGGGCGCGGGAACAGGGGCACGCGCGCGTGGTCACCGTCGGCTTCTCCATGGGCGGCTCCGTGGTGCTGCGGCACGGGGCGCTGCACGCGCGCGAGAGCGCGGCCGTCGTCTCGGTGAGCGCCCCGGCCCGCTGGTACTACCGGGGCACCGCCCCGATGCGCCGCGTGCACTGGCTGGTGACCCGGCCCGAGGGCCGCCTCGTCAGCCGGTACGGCCTGCGCACCCGCATCCAGAACGGCGGCTGGGACCCCGTCCCCGTCTCCCCGGTCGAGGCGGTGCCGAGGATCGCCCCGACCCCGCTGCTCATCGTCCACGGCGACCGCGACGGCTACTTCCCCGTCGACCACCCCCGCATGCTGGCCGCCGCTGCCGGTGACCACGGCGAACTCTGGCTGGAAGGCGGCATGGGGCACGCCGAGCACGCCGCCGCCGACGAACTCCTCGCCCGCATCGGGCACTGGGCCCTGCGCCGGGCGGGCTAGCCTGATCCTTGTTCACCGCCGGACCGGTCCGACCCAGGACCGGCAGAAGAACCGGCAGAAGGACCGACAGAGGGACGAGATGGCAAAGGTCACGGTGCGCTACTGGGCCGCCGCGAAGGCCGCCGCCGGGGTCGCCGAGGAGCCGTACGACGCGGCCGACCTCGCCGCGCTGCTCACCGCCGTGCGCGAGCGGCACCCCGGGGAACTGGACCGCGTACTGCGCCGCTGTTCCTTCCTCATCGACGGCGACCCCGTCGGGACCCGCGCGCATGAGACGGTACGGCTGGCCGAGGGCGGCACGGTCGAGGTGCTCCCGCCGTTCGCAGGAGGATGACGACGGATGAGCTACCAGCCGTATGAGGGACAGGGCCCGTATCAGGGCCCCTATCAAGCGCAGCAGCCGAACCCGCCCTATCAGGAACAGCAGGGGCAGCAGGGGCAGCACCCGTACCACCAGGGGTACGAGCAGGGATATCCACAGCAGGGGTATCCCCAGCAGCCGTACCCGCAACAGCCGTACCCGCAACAGCCGTACCCGCAGGCGTACGACCCCAACTGGCAGCAGGGTTACGAGGACCCGCAGGCCCAGCAGCAGTACACCCAGCAGTGGGAGGGGCAGACCTGGGAGACCCAGACGCACCCCCCGGTGAACGCGGCCGAACAGACCTCATATCTGCCTCCCACGCCCACGCCCGCTCCCGTCCCCTCTCCCTCTCCCTCGTCCTCTGCGCCTCCGTCTCCGTCTCCGTCTCCGCAGAGTCAGCGGCCTTCGCCCGCCGAGGGCGGGGCAGCAGAGCAGGGGCCCGGGTACGGTCCAGCCACGCTCGCCGGGAACGCCCGCGTCACCGACGCCCAGCGCGCCCGGCTCGAAGGCCGGTCACCGATCATCGAGCCCGGCGGGCAGCCCGCCGCGCTCACCGCGCTGCTGGGGGTGCTGCTCGCCGCCGCCGCGCCCTTCGGGCCGTACGCGCTGCTCATCCCCCTCGTCGCGCTCCAGGGCGTCACCGCCGCCGGGTGGTTCCGGCTGAACGGGATGTGGCCGGCCCGGCAGGGCATCGCGCTGGCCTTCGCCGGGGCGCTCGCCGCCGATGCCGTACTGCTCGCGGTCGGCCGGGACCACGGCCCCGCCGCGATCCTCGGGACCCTCGGCGTCTGGGTGCTGCTCACGCTGGTCCTCCAGCTCCGCTCGCACGCCGACCCCGACGAGCGGATGTACGGGCTGATGGCGACCGTGGTCTCCGCCGCGCTGGCGATCGTCGCGGCCGGGTATCTCGCGGCCGAGCCCGCCGCGGTGAGCGCCGGGGCCGCCGCCGTGGCCATCGCGCTGCTCGCCCGCGCGCTCCCGCTGCCGACGCCCGCCTCCGTCACGGTGGCGCTGCTGGCCGCCGCCGGTGCGGGCATCGCGGTGGGCGGGGCCACCGGCCTCGGGGCGGGGGGCGCGCTGCTGGGCGCCGGGGCCGCGGCAGGCGCCCTGATCGGGCACCGGGTCGCCGCCTACGACTACCCGTCGAGGTTCGTGCACTTCACCGCGGGCGTGGCCCTGCCGCTGGCCGCGGCGGCACCGGTGGTGTGGGTACTGGGGCGGGCGATCGGCTGAGACCGAGGGGTGGGGGGAGGGGAGGCGGAGGGGGCGCCGAACTGTCCCTCCCCGCGCCCCCGCCGGTTCGGCGCCCGGCCCCGTTGTCACAGGTGATCGACAATTCGCCGTCGGGACTTTCCGCCGGGGTTACCGTGACTGCCGTCCGTCGAGTCCGCCCGAGGTGGGGAACATGCGCGCGCTGCGAATACTTCTGATCGTCGTGGTGATCCTGGGCGGGCTGTTCGTCGCCGCGGACCGGCTGGCCGTGAACTTCGCGGAGGGTGAGGCCGCGGGCAGATTGCAGAGCACCGAGGGCCTCGCGCAGAAACCGGACGTGTCGATCAAGGGCTTCCCGTTCCTCACCCAGCTCATCGGCGGCACGCTGGACGACGTCGAGGTCGGGATCGACACCTACGAGGCGCCCACCGGCGACGGTGAGCAGATCCGGATCGACGACCTCAAGGCGAACATGAAGGGCGTCGACTTCTCCGGCGACTTCAGCTCCGCGACCGCGGCCGGCGCGACCGGCACCGCGATCATCGACTATGCCGAACTGCTCAAGGCCGCGCGGTCCGAGCCCGTCGAGGTCGCCCCCGGCGTCACCGCCCGGGTGACCGGCCTCTCCGACGGCGGCGACGGCAAGATCAAGGTCGCCGTGGAGGTCGAGGCGCCGGTCATCGGCACCCAGGAGATGTCCGTGCTCAGCACGGTCAGTGTCGAGGGCGACAACGTCGAGGTGCGCACGGACTCGCTGCCCGAACTGGCAGGCGTCGATCTGGCCGAGGACGCGATCCGCCGGATCACCGACTTCCAGCAGGCCATCGACGATCTCCCGGGCGGCATCCGGCTGGACAAGGTGCAGGCCGCGAGCAATGGTGTGGAGATCTCCGTGACGGGTTCGAACGTGGTGCTCGCCGGGTAAGCCGAGAACCGGCGGCGGCCGAGCGCCGTCCGGTGGGTGAGACAAGGCGTCCGCCCAGCAGGTGCGATCCGGCGCGTGGGTGCCCGGGGGCGGGGCGGCGACGGCCCGGACCCGATACACATCCCACATTGCGGACGATCGCGTCTCAATATACGACACGGCGGTGACATGCCGACCCGTCCGTCCTTACGATCGAGCCCATGAAGCGACAGGCGGATCTCACCAAGCGGCGGGCAGTGGACCTGTGCCGCGTTGCCGCCATGCTCTGTCGCCCGTTCTGATCAGCGGAAGCTTTCTGTTTTCCGCTTCCCCCCGCACGGCCCTGCTCAGGGCCCGCGTGCGCCCGCCCCGAGCGCGAGCGCACCGCCTTCGAAGACTTTTCAGCTATTTCGCACGCCCCGCCGCAACTGCCCCGGAGGAGAAAGCGCATGAGCCGCAGCGACGTCCTGGTTGACGCCGACTGGCTTCAGGAGCACCTGGACGACCCGTCTCTGGTGATCGTCGAGGTGGACGAAGACACGTCCGCGTACGACAAGAACCACATCAAGAACGCGATCCGGATCGACTGGACCAAGGACCTCCAGGACCCGGTCCGCCGTGACTTCATCGACCAGGCCGGCTTCGAGAAGCTGCTGTCGGAGAAGGGCATCGCCAACGACCAGACGGTGATCCTCTACGGCGGCAACAACAACTGGTTCGCGTCCTACGCGTACTGGTACTTCAAGCTGTACGGCCACGACGGCGTCAAGCTGCTCGACGGCGGCCGTAAGAAGTGGGAGCTGGACGCCCGCGAGCTGGTCGACGGCACCGAGGTGCCCGAGCGCGCGGCGACCGAGTACAAGGCGAAGGCCCAGGACACCTCGATCCGTGCCTTCCGCGACGACGTGGTGGCCGCCATCGGCGCGCAGAACCTGGTCGACGTCCGCTCGCCCGACGAGTTCTCCGGCAAGCTGCTCGCCCCGGCCCACCTGCCGCAGGAGCAGTCGCAGCGCCCCGGCCACGTGCCCAGCGCCCGCAACATCCCGTGGTCGAAGAACGCCAACGACGACGGCACCTTCAAGTCGGACGACGAGCTGAAGGAGCTGTACACCGACGAGCAGGTCGACCTGGCGAAGGACACCATCGCCTACTGCCGCATCGGTGAGCGCTCGGCCCTGACCTGGTTCGTGCTGCACGAGCTGCTCGGCGTCGACAACGTCAAGAACTACGACGGTTCCTGGACCGAGTACGGCTCCCTGGTCGGCGTGCCGATCGAGCTGGGCGCCAACAAGTAAGCCACGCACCAAGAGCAATCCCCTGTCGATCGACCCCGATCGACCCTGATCGATCCCGATCGACACCAGATCCACCCCGACCGACCCTTCTGGAGAGACAGCATGTGTGGAGCGAAGGCCGGCGGCCCCGACGCCTCGACGATCAAGCCCGGTGAGACCACCATCCAGGGCCAGGTGACCCGCGACGGCGAGCCGGTCGTGGGCTATGTGCGGCTGCTGGACTCGACGGGCGAGTTCACCGCCGAGGTCCCCACGTCCGCCACGGGCCAGTTCCGGTTCTACGCGGCCGAGGGCACCTGGACCGTCCGCGCCCTCGTACCCGGCGGCACCGCCGACCGCACGGTCGTCGCCCAGCAGGGCGGTCTCGCGGAGGTCGCGATCGCCGTCTGATCGCGCACCCCGGCACAGGGGCCGCGTCCCACGGGTTGGACTCCCGGGGCGCGGCCCTTCGGCGTGTCCGGGCCTAAGCTGGACCTATGTACGCGCGCAGGCGTCATGTCTACTTCGCCATGATGGGGACGTGTATCGGCCTCTTCGTCCTGGCGTGGGGGGTCGTCCGCATCTGGTCGATCCCGGCGGCGGTCGCGCTGTGCGTCGTCGCGATGGTGATCCCGCCCGTGGCCGCGATCGTCGCGAACCGCCGGGGCCCCGAGGACCGCTGGTGGGACGCCCCCTCCGGGGATCCCAAGTCGGACGAGTGGTGGGACGAACTGGACGGCAAGAAGCCGCCCCGGTAGGAATCCCGCCCTGGTAGGAATCCCGTCCCGGTAGGAATCCCGCCTGGTAGGAAGACCCTATGTCGCCCACCAGACTGTCCACGGTCGTTCTCGACGCCCCCGACGCCCACGTACTCGCCGGCTTCTACCAGCGGCTGCTCGGCTACGTCGTACGCCGCGAGGAACCCGACTGGGTGCTCATCGGGCCGCCCGAGGGCACCCCTGGCCTGGCCCTCTCCTTCCAGACCGAACCGGAGTACGTTCCCCCGGTCTGGCCCTCCCGCGCACCCGGCGCGCAGCAGATGATGCTGCACCTCGACATCCAGGTGGACGACCTGGCGGCCGAGACGGCCCGGGCGGTCGCGGCGGGAGCCCGGCCGGCCGACCACCAGCCCCAAGACGACGTACGCGTCCTGTTCGACCCGGCGGGCCACCCCTTCTGCCTGTGGATCGAGACGGCGAGGCCCTGAGGGGTCAGTAGACGAGCGCCTGCGTGTCGTCGGCCAGTGCCTCCTGTACGAAGACCTGGGCGCCGGCGATCCGCACGCCCTCGATGACGTCCTTCTCGGTGATCTCGCGGCGGGCCGCGCACTGGGTGCACAGGGTGAGGCGGCCCGCCGCGAGGACCGACTCGATCAGGTCGGGCAGCGGCGCCGCGTGCGGCAGCTCGAACTCCGCCGCCCGGCCCGGCAGCGCGAACCACGCGGACTCACCGGTCAGCCACACGGACACGTCCACCCCGCTGGCCACGGCCACCGCGGCGACGGTGAACGCCTGCGAGCAGCGCTCGGGGGCATCGGCCCCCGCGGTCACCTTGATCACGAGCTTCTTCGCCATGCCCGCAGGGTAACCGGGCCCGCCGGCCCGGCGGCCACCCAGAGGCGTCGTCCAGGGCCTTCATGATCGCCGAATCGTAATCAACTTCCCTGCAACCCGCGGCGGCAGCCACGAGTCACCTGTGCAGCGCGTGAACGGAATCCGCGCTTCATGTCCTCTGGGGGGACACGTTGGAAGACTCTGAAAGACCGGACGCCCAGGAAGCCGCGCCGGAGGAACCGGGAGTACCGGAGGAACCGGGAGTACCGGAGGAGGCGCCGGAGGCCGCGCCCGAGGGCCGCCGCAGGGGGCGGGTCCGCCGTACCGCCCTGCTGATCGCCGCGGCGGCCGTTCTCGGTGTCGTCGCGGGTACGTGTACGGGATACGTCGTCCAGGCAGGACGCGCGCCCACACCGTTGCCGCCGTTGTCGCAGCCCTCGATGGGGCAGGCCGAGGGCGAGGTCCCTGTGCTGTCGGCCGCTCAGGACCGGCAGGTGCGCACAGACGGCGATCTGCGCGAGCTGCTCGTGCAGAAGCCTGCCGGGGCGACGGAGGCCGACTGGCTGGTGGACTCGGACGGGTGGGAGGACATGGGCATGTACGCCCTTGGCTTCACCGACCGGGCGCGGAAGTTCACCGAACTCGTCGAGAGCGAGTTCCGCCGGTCCGCCATCGCGGGCTGGGAGACCGGCGACGGTACCCGGGTGACCGTGCGGCTCTTGCAGTTCCGCAACGAGGAGTCCCTGGCCTCGGTGGAATCCGTCGCCAACCACAAGGACTGGGCGGACGCCGACGGCGACGTGGACAGCTGGCACATTCCCGGCACCGGCGACGGTACGGCCTACGTCGACCCGGAGCCGGACACCGAGTTGGCGTACGAGACGCGGTACTCGGCCGAGGCGCATGCCTCGCGCGGTGACATCGCGATGGAGATCTGGGTCTACCGGGACCGGCCGGTCACCCAAAAGATGATCATGGATCTGGCCGAGCGACAGATGGAGCGGCTGTGAGCGGGACGGGGCGGGGGCGGCGGATCGCCGTCGTCGCGGCATGTGCGGTGCTCGCCGGGACGCTGGTCGCGGGCATCGGCGCGACCGTCGTGACCGTGCGGAACGCCGACCGGGACGCGGGTGCTCCGCGCTGGGCGTTCCCCAAGGCCACCGCCGAGGGGCCTGTGGCGCCCGTGACGCAGGGGCTCGCCGGGATGCTGGTGCCGTACGGGAGTGAGGGCGGCTGGTCGCGTGGTCCCGACGTCGGTCAGTACGGCCACGACGCCCAGCTCAGCGGGGCCGAGGCCGCCGCCCTGCGCAAGGAGACCCTGCGCGGGCTGCCGCGCTCGCTGCGCACGGAAATGGAGGAGGAGATCGACGGGCAGCGCAGCCAGGGACTGGCCCTGCGCAGCTACTTCAGCGCCGACTCCCCGACGTTCGTCTACGACGAGGACATCTTCTCGGCGAACATCACGCTGGAGCGGATGGCGAACCGGACCGCCGTGCAGGATGTCTCCCGGCTGGCGCGCGAGATGCTCGGCACGCTGACGGACAGCGAGAGCCTGGAGATCGAGGGGTACGAGGACGCGGAGTGCTTCGTGGCCTCCGACGAGAGCGGCGCCGTGGAGTTCTGGGAGCCCAGGGGGCTCAGTACGGTCCTGTGCTCCGCCGCCGTCGGTGACGTCCTGGTGTCGGTCGTCGCCTCCGGCACCGAGTCCCTCGACAGGGTCCGGGTCACCGACCTCGTACGCACCCAACTGGACCGGATCACCGAGCCGGGGAAAGCGATATGAACAGCGACCAGAGCATCGAGGCGGGGCCGGAGGCGGGGGCCGGAGTGGCGGGGGCCGGGGTGGGCGCGCTCGCCGCCGGGCCGCCTGCCGACGACGTACCGCCGCCCGTGGGTGACGTACCGGCATCCGCCGAGGACGTGCCGCCGCCCGCCGCCCCGCGTGAGCGGCGGGTGCTGCGGGCCGTGCTGCGGTGGACCGCCGCCGTCGCCGTGTTCGTCGCCGTCGGGTCGGCGACCGCGTACGGGATCACGGGCATGACCCGTACGGACGTGCCGGGGCTGGCCACGGAGGCGGACGGGCGCTGGGAGTATCCGGAGCTGGTCCGGCCGCCGCTGCCCGCCGGCCGCCCGGGGCCGTTCGCGGAGGGCAACACCAGTGGGGCGTACCACGCCGATCTGCGGGCCCTGGTGCTGCCCGCTCCCTCGGGGGCGAAGGAGAACAAGGCGCTGCGCGGCGCCGACGGCTGGCTGCCGACGGAGGACTATCTCGCCGAGTTCACGGGGAAGGCGAACCGTGAGGCGCTGGGGCAGCAACTGGTCGACACCGGTCTGCGCCACATCGCCGCGCGCGGCTGGACCACGCCGGACGGCACCCGGACCCGGATCTATCTGCTCCGGTTCGGCACCGCGGAGGCCGTGGACATGGGGGTCGAGGCCGATGCCATCCCCTTCGTCTCGCCCACGTATCCGCTGGTCGGCGCCCATGATTCGGTCTACGACGAGTCGTTCCCGGAGGCCGCGAACGGGTCCGGTATCCAGCGCACCGCCTACGCCGAGCCCGAGCCGTACGGCGCCGAGCAGGTTCGTCAGGCGTATCTCGCCACGGGGAACGTCTACGCGGTGATCGTGCAGTCCAGGAAGGGCGGGGTGGCGGACGTGCCCTTCCAGCAGACCGTCGTCCTCCAGAGCCAGCTGCTGGGCTGACGGCCACCTGGTCACCCGGCCACCAGGCCACCCGGCCGTAGGGCTGAGGTGGCTGGGGGCCGCCCGGGGTGTCGGGGTGTCGGGGGTGTCGGGGGTGCCCGGCAGGGGTGTCCCCGGTGGGCCTACCTCACAAAGAGGGCCGGGGTCCGGACGCGTAAGCTGGGGCCCGGCCCAGTGCATGCCGTATCCGCTCACCGAGGAGCATTTCCGTGGTCTATTTCTTCGAAGCTCTGCTCGTCCTGGTCTGCGTCGGCGTTCTCGCGTTCACCGGGCTGGCCGTGAAGAAGCTGTATCAGGGCCAGCGCTGACCTTCCCCCGTCCGGCTGCCCCGTCCCCGAGGAACCACTGCTCATGATCGAGATCCCGTCCGACCTCCACAAGGACCTTGTCCCGCTCGTCTTCCTGCTCGGCGACTGGGCCGGCGCGGGCGTGCACGACTTCCCCGGCTCCGAGAAGTGCAACTTCGGGCAGGAGGTCTCCTTCACCCATGACGGCCGGGACTTCCTGGAGTACCGGTCCCACACCTGGGTGCTGGACAACGACGGCAACAAGGTCCGCCCGCTGGAGAGCGAGTACGGCTTCTGGCGGATCGAGGAGACCCGCAAGGTCGAGGTGACGATGACCCGCGACGACGGTGTCATCGAGATCTGGTACGGCGAGCTGGCCCACCAGAAGCCCCAGATCGACCTGGTCACGGACGCGGTCGCCCGCACCCCCGGCTCCCGCCCCTACTCCGGCGGCAAGCGGCTGTACGGGTACGTCAAGAGCGACCTGATGTGGGTCGGCGAGAAGCAGACCCCCGACGTCGAGCTGCGTCCGTACATGTCGGCGCATCTGAAGAAGGTCGTCACGCCCGAGGACGTGGAGCGCTGGGCGAAGGCCCTGCCGGACGACATGCCGGACGACGGGATCGCTTTCTTCAAGTAGTTCTAGACTCGTGGTGTGGTGAGCACCGACTGGAAGAGCGATCTGCGGCAGCGCGGTTACCGGCTGACACCGCAGCGGCAACTCGTGCTCGAAGCCGTGGACACCCTGGAGCACGCGACCCCCGACGACATCCTCGGCGAAGTCCGCAGGACGGCGTCGGGGATCAACATCTCCACCGTCTACCGGACGCTGGAGCTGCTGGAGGAGCTGGGGCTGGTCAGCCACGCGCATCTGGGGCACGGGGCGCCGACGTACCACCTGGCCGACCGGCATCACCATCTGCATCTGGTGTGCCGGGACTGTACGAACGTGATCGAGGCCGATGTGGCCGTCGCGGCGGACTTCACGGCGAAACTGCGGGAGCAGTTCGGTTTCGACACCGACATGAAGCACTTCGCGATCTTCGGGCGGTGCCGGGACTGTGCCGCCAAGGCGGTGGCCGCCGCTTCCGGCAGCACCTCCGCAGGGACGTCCGGTGCCACTTCTGGCGGCGCTTCTGGCAAAGCTTCAACTACCGAGTCGTAGGCTTAGCGTATGAAGAGCCCCCTGCTGAGCCTTCCCGGCGCCGTTCCCGCCGAGGGTGTGGACGAAGGCGTGGCCGCCCACTACGGCGACCTCTTCCGTGAACAGCGCGCACTCGCCGACGGCACCGGTTTCGTCGACCTCTCGCATCGCGGGGTCGTCACCGTCACCGGCGACGACCGGCTGAGCTGGCTGCATCTGCTGCTCACCCAGCACGTCAGCGAGCTGCCGCCCGGCGAGGCCACCGAGGCGCTGGTCCTGTCCGCCAACGGCCATATCGAACACGCGCTGTATCTGGTCGACGACGGTACGACGGTCTGGGCCCATGTCGAGCCGGGCACCCAGGGCGCGCTGATCGCGTACCTGGAGTCGATGAAGTTCTTCTACCGCGTCGAGGTCGAGGACCGCACCGCCGACATCGCCGTCGTGTACCTCCCCGCCGGTTCCATCGCCGAGGTCCCCGAGGGCGGGGCCGTGCGGGAGACGCCGTACGGCCGTGATCTGTTCGTCCCCCGTGCCGACCTGGAGTCCTACCCGGCGAAGGCGGGGCCGCCGGCCGGGCTGCTGGCGTACGAGGCGCTGCGCGTCGAGCATCATCAGCCGCGGCTCGGCTTCGAGACCGACCACCGGACCATCCCGCACGAGCTGGGCTGGATCGGGACGGCCGTGCACCTCCAGAAGGGCTGCTACCGGGGGCAGGAGACGGTCGCCCGGGTCCAGAACCTGGGCAAGCCGCCGCGCCGGCTGGTCTTTCTGCACCTCGACGGCAGCGATGTGCATCTGCCGCCCCACGGCACGGAGATCCGCGTGGCGGACGACGGCACCGACGGCGGCGAGGGCCGCAGGATCGGCTTCATCACCACCTCCGTCCGCCACCACGAGCTGGGGCCGGTGGCCCTCGCGCTGGTCAAGCGGAATGTACCGGTGGACGCGCGGCTGCTCGCCGGGGAGACGGCGGCGGCCCAGGAGGTCGTGGTCACGCCGTAGCGCCCAGGCGCCGCTGTCGGGGCCCGGGGCCTGTGCGCTCACATCTCCAGCAGCACCGTGAACGGCCCGTCGTTCGTCAGGGACACCCGCATCCCCGCCCCGAACCGGCCCGTCGCCACCGTCGCCCCCAGCCCCCTCAGCTGGGCCACGACCTCCTCGACCAGCGGCTCGGCCAGCTCGCCCGGCGCCGCCGCGTTCCACGTGGGGCGGCGGCCCTTGCGGGCGTCCCCGTACAGCGTGAACTGGCTGATCACCAGCAGCGGGGCGTCCGCGTCGCTGCACGACCGCTCGTCGTGCAGCATCCGGATCGACCACAGCTTGCGGGCCAGCCGGGCCGCCTGCTCCTTCGTGTCGTCGTGCGTGACACCGACCAGCACGCACAGCCCCTCACCACTGATCTCCCCGACGGTCTCGCCGTCCACGACGACGCTCGCACCGTCCACCCTCTGCACCACGGCTCGCATACGACCATCATGCCGGGCCTGCGGACCGCACCCGCCAACCCCCCATCTGGGGCCGATCGGGGGCACTCGGTCACATAGCGGCCACTTGGGGTGGCACGATGCTGCCCACACACCCGTCGAGGGGACGGTTGAGGCACATGAGCACACCGAGTACGGGGCAGCCGCCCAGCCCGGTCCCGCTGACACGCGCGGCACAGCCGCCCGTACAGCGCACCGGCAGTCCAGCGCTGCCGCCGGCCGCGCCCGAGCACGATCTGACCACGCTGAGCCTGCCCGAACTGCGCACCCTGCGCCGGGACGCCCAGCGGGACGAGGCGGACCTGAGTTACGTACGACGGCTGCTCCAGGGCCGTATCGACATCCTGCGCGCGGAACTGGCCCGGCGCGGCACCGCGTCCCTCGTGGCGCCCGGCGAGGCGCTGATGGACCGCCTCCCGGAGATCCTCACGGACGGGCCGGCCCGCCAGCGCTCCTCCGCCCGCCATGTCACCCTGGGCACCCCGCAGAGCGAGGAGTACCGGCGGCTGGCCGCCGAGATGCTCGGCGAGGTGGAACTGTCGGCCCTGGACGCCCGGACGGACCTGGAGCTGACCTCGGCGATGGTCCGCCTGGTCCGCTACGAGCAACAGGTCTCGCGCCGCCGCCAGACCCTGCAACGCACGACCGACGAGTGCAGCGCGGAGATCGCCCGCCGCTACCGGGACGGGGAGGCCCAGGTGGACGATCTGCTGGTGTGAGTGTGAGGGGGAAGTGAAGCAGTGAGGGGGAGGGGCGTGCGGGCGGGCGGGGGTGTCGGGAAAACCCCGCGACACCCGTGCACCCTCCCTCTACCGTGATCTCATGAGCCGCAGTGACGCCATCGCCGGTACCGCCGAGGTCACCGACGCCGCCGAGATCGCCGTACGTCCGATCGACCCCGCCGAGATAGCCGAGTGGAGCCGCGCGCTGAACGTCGGGTTTCTGCGCAGTCCCGAGGTCTCGGAGGCGGAGGCCGCGGACCGGGCCTCGTACGTGGAACCGGGCCGCACGCTCGGCGCGTTCGACGGCGGGCGCTGTGTGGGGACGTTCCGGTCCTTCGACCAGTCGCTCACCGCCGTCGGCGGGCGGTCCGTCCCCGCCGACGCCATCTCCAATGTCACCGTCACCGCCACCCACCGCCGCCGCGGCATCCTGACCCGGATGATGGCCCAGGACCTGGCGGCGGCCCGCGAGCGCGGCGATGTCGTCGCGACACTCATCGCCGCCGAGTACCCGATCTACGGGCGGTACGGCTTCGGTCCGGCCGTCAGGACCGCCGAATGGACCATCGAGGTGCCGCGCGCCGGTCTCGACCCGCGGCTGCCGGTCCCCGGCGACGGCGGGCGGATCGACCTGGTCGACGGCGAGGAGGTCCGCAGGACCGGGCCCGAACTGCATGAGCGGCTCCGCGCCCGCCAGCACGGCGTCATCGACCGGGGCGAGCGCTGGTGGAACGTGACGACGGGCGTCGTACGGCGGGACGCGGCCCCCTGGACCGAGCCCTTCTACGCCGTCTACCGCTCGGCGGACGGCGAGGTCGAGGGGTACGCGGCCTACGCCGTCGACGACCACTGGGGGGACCGCAAGCAGCCGCAGAACACGGCGACCGTGCGGGACCTGATCGCCGTCACCCCCGCCGCCGAGCGCGCGCTGTGGCGCTTTCTCTGCTCCGTCGACTGGGTCACCCGGGTCAGGACCGGCTATCGGGCCGCGGACGACCTGGTGCCCGATCTGCTCCCCGACCCGCGCGCCGCGCAGCTCACCGGGGAGGTGGACTGGCTGTGGGTGCGGATCCTCGATGTCGTGGCCGCCCTTGAGGCGCGGACCTACGGCGGGGAGGGGACGCTGGTGCTCGATGTCGCCGATGCCGCCGGGCTCAGCGGCGGGCGGTTCCGGCTCGACGCCGGTGCGGCGGGGGTGTCGTGCACGCCGACGGGCGACGGCGCCGATCTCGCGCTCGACATCGCCGCGCTGAGCGAGCTGTGGCTCGGGGACGGGTCGGCGGTGCGGCTGGCCGCGCTCGGCCGGGTCCGGGAAGAACGAGCGGGCGTCGCCCAAAAGGCCGACGCCCTGCTGCGTACGTCCAGGCGGCCTTGGTGCCCGGACATGTTCTGATCTCTCCTCTCGCTGCCGGTGACGGTGGACTCACGCATCCGTAGCGTGCTGTTCAGTTGTGGCTGTGCATGGAGTTGTGGCTGTGCGCGTATGCGGTTGTGGCGGTACTCGTATGTGTGGTTGTGGCTGTGCATCCGTAGCGACCGGACTCCCGGCTCCCCTCCGGAAGGGAGCCCGATCCCCCCGATGGCCAACCTTCTGAAAGCTTGACCATGTTGTAGAAGTTGGTGACCAACTTCACTGTAGTTATCTCCGCTTGGATCGGCTCATAACCACCTCTCCTTGAACTGTCTGAAGATGGCGGGAAGTTGTAGTGTTTGGTTGTGGACCCGGAAAATGCCTCCGTCAAGGGGAGCAAACGGCCTCTGCGGTCCGCGCGGTCTGACCGGACCCACCGAGAGGTCGCCGAGGAGCTGCGCGCCCGGATCAGGTCCGGGGCGCTGCGGCCGGGTCAGCGCATGCCCACGCAGGCGCGGCTGGCCGAGGAGTTCGGGGTCGAGCGGGGTGCCGTGCGTCAGGCCCTGCGGACGCTCCAGGCGGAGCGGTTGCTGACGAATGTCTCCAAGGGGAGCCCGGCGACCGTCGCCCTCGACCCGGGCCGGGTGCCGGCCGGTCCGTTCGCCTCACCGCAGCCGACCACGGTGGCGCTGGCCCATCGGATAGCGGACGCGTTCGCCACCCCGCATGTCCGGATCGACGCGCTGTGTCTGACCTCGGTCTCCTTGACTCTGGCGATCGGCGAGCCGCTGCGCAGGATCCACGCCGGGGAGCTGAAACCGGCCAAGGTCGATGTGCGGGTGCTGTTGCCCTCGCGCGACATCGACCTCGCCTTTCCGCGTCGGGTCGGGGCCCGCGGGCCGGACGATCCGGTGCATCCGCGCTGGCTGGCGCACCGCAACGCCCAGGGGCAGGTGCTCCAGCACAATCTGCTCGCGCTGCGCTCCACACATGGCGTCGAGGTGCGGGTCTCGTTCCGCGCGCTGCCCTTCACCCCGCCGGTGAAGCTGTATCTGATCAATGGGCGGGAGGCGCTGTTCGCGTACTACACGCTGACGCGCCGCGAGGAGGAGGTCGGGCACGAGCAGCTGGAAATGTACGACGCGGAGGGCACGCGGTCGATGCTGTTCGCCTTCGACCAGGGCGACGACCTGCGGGACACCACCTTTGTGACGCAGTCGTACGACTGGTTCAACGCGTTGTGGGAGACGATCAGTTCGGAGCTGACGCTGGCGGACTGACCGGCTCCCGGGCGATGTGCCCGCGGTCACATGGCCGGGCCGGTGAGCAGCAGGGCCAGCAGGACCGTGCCCGCGGAGGTGATGGCCGGGCTCTTGGCCTTGACGCCGACGGACAGCAGCAGCAGGCCGACGATGCCCGCGGCGCCGTACTTCCACTGGACCAGCTGCTGGAAACCGATGATGAAGACGGCGGAGAGGAGGGCGAGGGCAGGCATGGTGTGAGTCCCCCTTCGGACAGCCGGGGCGGCGGTTCGGCATGGGAGGCAAAGCTTCCGCCAACTGCCGTAAGTTGGTTACCAACTCTGCAATGGTTGTCCCCACTTGGTGGATACTTATAAACAACTTTCCTTCAACTCCCACCATCCCGATCCGAGTTGTAGCGTTTGGTCGTGACCCAGGAGAACGTGGCAGTGAACGGCAGCAGTAGGCGCACAGCGCAGGAGATCGCCGGCATCCTGCGCGAGCGCATTCATCGCGGCGAGCTGAGGGCCGGTGACCGGCTGCCCACCCAGGCCGAACTCGCCGAGGAGTTCGGCGTGGAGCGTGGCACCATCCGCCAGGCCCTGCGCGCGCTCCAGGACGACGGGCTGCTCAGCAATGTGAGCAAGGGCAGCCCGCCGAGGATCGCCCGCCCGGCGGCGCCCGGTGACGAACCCCAGCTGACGGCGGTCGGGCTGGCGCCACGGCTGATGGAGGCGTTCGCCGCGCCCCGGGTCCGGGTCGACGCCGTCTGCCTCACCGCCGAGATCCTGATGCTGGCCCTGGGCGAACCGCTGCTGCGCATCCACTCCGGCGAACTGCGCCCCGAGTCCATCGACGTACGGCTGCTGCTGCCCTCGCGCCATATCGACCTGGCCTTCCCGACGCCGGTCACCGGCGACGACGAGTCCGTGCACCAGCGCTGGCTGGCCCAGCGCAACGCCCAGGGCCATGTCCTGCGCCACAACCTGCGCTCCCTGCGCGGCTCGCACGGCATCGACGTCACCGTCCGCTTCCGCGCCCTGCCCTTCACCCCGCCGCTCAAGCTGTTCCTGCTCAACGGGGAGGAGGCGCTGATGTCGTACTACACGGTCACCCGGCGCGAGGCCGAGGGCGCGATCCCGGAGCTGTACGACGCCGGGGGCAACGACTCCGTCCTCTTCTCCTTCCTGGCACAGGCGAGCCACCGTGACGGGGCGTTCGTCGACGAGTCCCAGAAGTGGTTCGACGCACTCTGGGAAACCATCACCACAGATCTGACCCTCGGCTGATCCCGGCTGATCCCGGCTTCCAGGAGTACGTGGCAGTGAACGACCACCCCGACCACCACGCCGACACCGACAACGCCGACAGTGCCGACAACGCCGACAACGCCGGCAGTGCCGGGAATTCCGAGAATGCCGATCTCCGCGATGCCCAGGAGCACCACGCCACCCAGGACACCCACGCCACCCGATCCGCCCACGCCACCCAGGACACCTCCGAGAACGACACCAGACGATCCCCGCAGGAGATCGCCGGCGTGCTCCGTGAGCGGATCCGCGTCGGCGAGCTGAAGGCCGGCGACCGGCTGCCCACCCAGGCGGAACTCGTCGAGGAGTTCGGTGTGGAGCGCGGCGCCGTCCGCCAGGCCCTGCACGCCCTCAGGGAGGACGGCCTCCTCACCCACGTCAGCAAGGGCAGCCCGCCCCGCGTGGCCGAACACCGCACCGACCCCGACCGCTCCCGCGCCGCCCGGGTGGTCCTCATCTCCTACCTCGCCGAGGCCTTCCGCGCCCCCCGGGTCCGCGTCGACGCCCTCTGCTTCACCGCCGAGACCCTCCTGTGGGCGATCGGCCAGATGTGCACGGCCGTGGGACGCGGCGACGTCCGCCCCCAGTCGGTGGAGGTGCGGTGCCTGCTGCCGGGGCCGGAGGTGGGGTTGCCGTATCCGGTGCCGGTGGATGGGGACGCGGGGCGGGCGGAGCAATTGCAGAGCCGTCTCAAACAGCAGATCAAGGATCAGACGAAGGTGATGGACTTCTATGTGACATCGGTCCTGGGGGGATACGGGGTCGACGCGAAGGTCACCTTCAAGCCCCTGCCGTTCGTGCCCTCCGTGAAGCAGTACGTACTCAACGGCACCCTCGCGCTTCAGGGCAACTACCGGGTCAGCAGGATCCCGTACGAGGAGCTGCCGGACGTCGAGCCCTTCGACGTCCTCGATGTGAGCGGGTTCAACTCCTCGCTGTTCGAGTTCCGGCGGGACCGGGGAGGCCAGGACGCGGCGATCGTCGAGGACATCCAGAATTGCTTCGATGCCCTCTGGGAATCGAGCTGAGTGCGGCAGACACTCAGCTGGTGACTCCTGAGACTGGACGGACGGACCTGGTGGCGCTGGCGGCCGAGGAACTTGGCGAACTGGTCAGGGGCACGCGGTATGTCCTCTTCGATTTCGACGGGCCCATCTGTCGGCTGTTCGCCGGGTACCCGGCGTCGCGGATAGCGGAGGAGCAAGTCGAGTGGCTGCGGGCACATGGCCGGGTCAATCTGCTCACCACCGAGGAGCTGCGCAGCCCCGATCCGCACTGGGTGCTCAGCTCGCTCGCCGCCCGGCAGCCGGGCATCGATCTCGTCCTGGACCTCGAAGAGCACCTCACCCAGTGCGAGTTGCGGGCCGCCGGGGGCGCCTGGCCGACCCCGTACGCGGACGCGCTGATCCGGACCTGGGTGGCGGTCGGTACTCAGCTGGCCATCGTGACCAACAACTCGGCCCGCACGGCGGAGGAGTACCTCAAGGGCCGCGACCTGCTGTCCTGTTTCGCCCCGCACATCTACGGACGTACCGGCGAACTGGATCTGCTCAAGCCTCACCCGTACACGCTCCACCGCGCCCTGCGGGCGATGGGAGCGGCGCCCGAGGACACCCTGATGATCGGCGACAGCTCCACCGACCATGCCGCGGCGCGCACCGCCGGGGTCCCCTTTCTGGGCTACGCGAGCAGTGACTCGGCGATCCGGCGGATGCGGGACGCGGGGGTGCCGGAAAGGGACATTCTGCTCTCGCTCGAACCGTTGCTGAAGGCCGTGAAGGGGTCTTGACCGGGCGGTGACCGAGCGAGGTGCGCACAGGGGTGTCCTGGTCGTGGCCTTGCGGGGTGTCGGCCCTCCCTGAGATCCCCGGGGCAAAACGTGAGAACGATCACCACCCCGGGTACGCTCTGCGTCCATGCAGCACCACCCGCCCCATCCGGCGCACCACGCACTGGTGCGGTACTTCGCCGGGCGTCGCCGCGCCAGGGCCGCCGGGGACGTGGTGGTCGGCCACCACAACAGCAACCACATCCTTGAGCTGGGCCAGCCGCTGGCCTATCTGCTGGGGATGGATTCCGGCCAGGTGCGGGCCAAGTTCCGGGTGCCGTTCGAGACGGTCGAGGTCGTGCCCCGGATCTGGCGGGAGTCCGAGGTGCTGCGTGTGGTGAGCGAGCGGCTGGACGATGTCCCGCGCTGTCTGTGGGACTTCGGAGAATGGTCTCTGCACGCCTACGTCACAGGCCACCCGCTGTCCGAGGAGTCGGCCGACCGGCCGCTCGCCGAGGCGCGCATCGAAGAACTGGCCGGCGTCTTCGCCGCACTGGCCGCCGTACCGGCCGAGGAACTGCCCGCGCTGCCCGCCGACTGGCCGCAGAGCGGCGACAGCCAGGGCTTTCTGCGCAGGCTGGCGGATTTCACGAAGCACCGGGTCCACGACCGCAACCTTCCCCGCTTCCGGCTCCTCTTCGAGGCCCTGGGGATCCGGCCCACGCTCGTCGACGACTTCCTCGGCTCCCGCCCGGGGCTCACCGCACGCCCCTTCATCCTGCTGCACACCGATGTCCACCGGGCGAACGTGATCGTGACCCCGGCCCCGGGCGGCGAGCGGCTCACCCTCCTGGACTGGGAACTCAGCCTGTACGGCGATCCCCTGCACGACCTGGCGACCCATCTGGTCCGGATGGACTACGACGCGGGGGAGCGCAAACTCGCCCAGGACCGGTGGGAAGACGCGATGCGCCAGGCGAAACGCCCGGAGCTGACCGTCGGTCTGAGTCCCGATCTCGGCACCTACGTGGGCTTCGAGTACGTCCAGTCGGTGTTCCCCGATGTCATGCGCGCCGCGCTCGCCCTGCCCGACGACGCCGGCGCCGAGCACTACGCCGACGCGGCGGGCCGGGTGTGCCGGGCGCTGGAGCGGGCGTGGGGGCAACTGGAGGACGCCGGTGCCCCCGCCGGTCCGGCGGCGGCGGTACGGGCTCTGCGTGAGTGGCACGCACGGGACCTGGCGACCCGGACGTCCACCGCACCGGCCGCCTCCACCGCTCCCTCCGGCACCTCTGGCCTCTTCGGCCCCGGCTGGTGCCCCGCTGCCGACCGGCCGCGCGGTGTCGCCGTGGACGCGGACGCCGGGGCGGGGCGAACCGGCGTGGAGCCGGGGGCCGTGGAGCCGGGGGCCGTGGAGGCGAGGACCGTGGAGCCGCTGGGCAACCGAGTCGCCGGGCAGCGGGGGCGCTGAGCGGCTGGGTTGCCCAGCCGCTGAGCCGCTGGGTTGCCGGGTCAGCGGGTCGCCGGGTCGCCGAGTCAAGGGACCGCTGGGGCGGGATGCGTAGGCTCTCCCCATGAGCGACAGCGGTACCGGTGGTCTGCGGGAGCGGAAGAAGCGCCGGATGTACGAGGTGGTGTCGGAGACCGCGATCGGGCTGTTTCTGGAGAAGGGGTTCGACGCGGTGTCCGTGGCGGAGGTGGCCGCCGCGGCGGAGATCTCCAAGCCGACGCTCTTCCGGTACTTCCCCGCGAAAGAGGATCTCGTGCTGTACCGGATCGCGGATCACGAGGGCGAGGCGGCGCGGGTGGTGGGGGAGGGGCCGACGCCGATCGCGGCGCTGCGGCGGCATTTTCTGGCGGGGCTGGAGCGGGGGGACCCGGTCACCGGGCTCAACGCCCATCCGCAGGTGCTCGCCTTTCACACCCTGCTCTACGGGACTCCGTCGCTCGTCGCCCGCGCCTCCGCGCATGTGGAACGGTCCGAGGCCGCGCTCGCCGAGGCGCTCGGCGGAGACCTGGACGCGCGGCTCGCGGCCGGGCAGATCATCGCCGTACAGCGGATTCTGGCGCAGGAGAACTGGCGGCGGGTGGCCGGTGGGGAGGCGGTGGAGGTGGTGCGGCGGGATGCCGTGGCCGCCGCCGAGCGGGCGTTCGACCGGCTTGAGGGTGGGCTGGCCGGGTTGAGGGTGGGTCAACCGGGTTGAGGGCGGCGGGGTGAGTGACCCGATCGGGTGATGTGACCAGGTTAATAATTTAACTCGGTTACGTTTTTGGGTATCTTTGGGTCATGAACGCGCCCGATCCTTCCCACCAGGCCCTTCTCCATGAGCGTGCCCATCACGACCGCTGCCGTGCCGCCCTCGCCGCGATGGTCGACGGGGCCGATGAGCAGGTGGTGATCGGGGCGAACGCCTCCGCGTCCGGGGCGGATGCCGAGGTGCTCGGGTATCGGTTGCGCAGTCGGGCGAAGGCGCTGCGGGAGCTGCCCGAGGGGCCGTTGTTCTTCGGGCGGCTGGATTTCGCGGACGCTGGAGATGGGGGTGGTGAGCCGGCGGGCGGCGGACACTCCGCGTTGCACATCGGGCGGCTGCGGGTCGGTGAGCATCCGGCCGCCCCGCCTCTCGTCGTGGACTGGCGCGCCCCCGTGTCCCGGGCGTTCTACCAGGCCGGTCCCGCCGATCCGCAAGGCGTCGCCGTGCGCCGCCGGTTCGGGTGGGCGCCCGGCAGCCGGGGGGACTCCGCCGACCTGACCTCGCTGGAGGACGAGCGGCTCGCGCGCGGCGAGTCCCGGACCAGTGCCATCGTCGCCCGTGAGATCGAGCGGCCCCGGGTCGGCCCCATGCGGGACATCGCGGCGACCATCCAGCCCGACCAGGACGATCTCGTACGAGCCGATCTCACCGAGTCGGTGTGTGTGCAGGGCGCCCCGGGGACCGGGAAGACCGCCGTGGGGCTGCATCGGGCCGCCTATCTGCTGTACAGCCATCCGGAGCGGATGCGGCGCGGTGGGCTGCTCATTCTCGGGCCCAACCGGGTCTTTCTCCGGTACATCGCCGCTGTCCTGCCCGCCCTCGGCGAGAGCGGCGTACGGCAGTCCACGTTGCGGGACGAGCTGGCCACGGGGGGCCGGTCCGGGGAGGACAGTTCCCCGGCCGCCCGCCTCAAGCACGACATCCGGATGGCCGAGGTGCTGCGCCGGGCCTTGTACGAGCGGGTGGACCCCGACGCGGGTGAGGCGGTCGTCGTGGTGGACGGGTCCTCTCGGTGGCGGGTCGGGCGGGAGGAGGTGGCCGAGGTCGTCGTGGGGGTGCTGGGCGAGGCCCCGCCCTACGCGGTGGGGCGGGAGCGGGTGCAGACCCGGCTGGTCGAGCGCGTGCGGCTGCGGGCCGAGCGGCGGGCCGGGCCGTGTTCGCCGGCCTGGGTGCGGAGGGTCTCGCGGCTGCTCGGGCCGGGTGTCGACGCCGTGTGGCCTCGGGTGCGGCCCGAGGAGGTGGTCGCCGGGCTGCTCGGAGACCCGGACGCGCTGGCGCGGGCGGCGGACGGCCTGCTGGAGGAAGGGGAGCGGGACACCCTGCGGTGGGCGCGCCCGCCCCGGTCGTGGCGGTCGGCGCGCTGGTCGGCCGCCGATCTGGTGCTGCTGGACGAGGTGGCGGGGCTGATCGCCCATCCCGAGGGGTACGGCCATGTCGTCATCGACGAGGCGCAGGATCTGTCCCCCATGGAGTGCCGGGCGATCGCCCGCCGGGCCCGGTTCGGGTCGCTGACCGTGCTCGGTGATCTCGCCCAGGGCACCACCCCGTGGGCCGCCCGCTCCTGGGCGACGAGCCTGCGCCATCTGGGCAAGCCGGACGCCGTGGTCGTACCGCTGACCACGGGGTTCCGGGTGCCGGGCGTGGTCCTGGGGCTCGCCAACCGGCTGCTGCCCCGGCTGGACGTGGAGGTACCGGCGGGGCGGTCCCTGCGCGGGGACGGCGAGTTGCGGATCCGGGCGGCGGGCGGGGATCTGCCGGGGGCGGTGGTGGCCGCCGCGCGGGACGCGCTGGAGAGGGAGGGGTCGGTGGGGGTGGTCGCGGCGGACGCCGATGTGGGGTGGGTGCGGGAGGCGCTCCGCGCGGCGGGGGTGGGATTTGAGGGGGCTGAGGGGACCGAGGGGGCTGAGCGAGGCAAGGGGTCCGAGGGGGCTGAGGGGGGTGAGAGGGCCGAGGGGACCGAGATGGTGGGTGAGGCGAGGGTAGGCGTCGAGAGGGCCGGGAGGAGTGAGGGGGTGGGGAGGGGTGAGTGGGTCGAGAGGGCGGACGCGGCCGGGGTGGGTGTGGGCGGGGCCGAGGCTGTGGGTGCGCGGCTGGCGGTGGTGGCGGCGGGTGATGTGAAGGGGCTGGAGTACGACCATGTCGTCGCCGTCGAGCCCGCCGCCATCGTGGCTGCGGAGGAGCGCGGGCTGCACCGGCTGTACGTGGTGCTGACCCGGGCGGTGTCCGGGCTGGAGGTGGTGCACGGGAGACCGCTGCCGTTCTAGGCGGGCCGGGCCTGGTCTGGCCTCGGTTGGGCCCCGATGCGGCCCCCTTTCGGACCCGCTCTGGCCATTCTGGCCATTCTGGCTGATCTGGCCGCTATGGCCGACCTGGGTCTTCGGGGTCTCTGGGGGGCTCGGAGGGGCTCGGGGTCCCAGGCGGGCACGGCCGTCGCAGCCGTATCAGCCGTGCCTGCCGTATCAGCCGTGCCTGCCGTCGCCGCCGTGCCGCCGGCGCGTTCCCGGCTGTGCGGTCGGCGGTCTCCCGTCGGGTCACCTCAGCCGAGCAGCGGCATCAACTGCTCCTCCTCGTACGCCAGATGCGCCTCCAGTTCGGCCGTCAGCCGCTCCACCTCGGCGCGTACGGCCGCCTTCGGGCTCTCGCCCGTGACCACCGTCTCCAACTCGGCCACCAGCTCCGCGATCCGGTCGTGCTCCTCGCGGAGCCGGGTCAGCGCCGGTGCGGCCTCGGGATAGCGGTCGGCAAGGGCACGGAAGATGCCGAGATCCTCGCCGGTGTGGTGGTTGTGCAGGCCGTGGCAGAAGGTGAGGCAGTTGATGCGGATCTGGGTGGCGAGGGGCGTCCCGGTCCGGTTCCCGTTCTCGTCCCCGGTCCCGTTGCCGGTTCCGTCGTCGGCCTCGGTCAGTTCCTTGCGGAGCAGGGAGAGTTCGTAGCGGAAGCCGTCATGGATGGCCTTGAGGGCCTCGCCCGGGGAATCGGCGTTGATCTGCGGCGGGCCGTCGACCGGCACCTCCTGGAGGGCGACCACGGGAATCACCCGGCCCGCCTTGCGCTGGTACTCCGCCCAGCCGTCGTCCGTCTCCACGGCCCGTGCCCAGGCCCGTTCGCGCTCCTCGCCGGTGAGCACGGTGGCGTCGGCCTCGTAGATGAAGACACCGCTCTCGACGGTCACCCGTGGATGGGCGAGCACGTTGTGGTACCAGGCGGGGTGCCGGGGTGAGCCGCCGGCGCTGGCGATGACCAGGGTCCGGCCGTCGCCGTCGGCGAGAAAGCCGAGAGGGGTGGTGTGCCGGGTGCCCGAACGGGCCCCGGTGGTGGTCAGCAGGATCAGCCGGGCGCCTTCGAAGTAGCCGCCGACGCGGCCCTTCCGGGCCCGGAACTCGTCGATGACCTGCTGATTGAAATCATTGGGCATGCTGGGCTTTCGTCTCCTTCTCTTCATGATCCCTGGGGTGGTGCGGGTGATGAGGGTGAAGAGAGGAAACGGCGGGCCTCTGGCCCGCACCCGCCTCATTCAGAGGCCGGGTACCTAACTCGCTCGCGGCACAAGGCCGCTAACCCGGCAGTCATACGATTCACGCTAGCGGTTGACGGGCGGGTACGGCAACGTTGTTTCCATGCGCCCACTGCTGTTTCTCGACGTCGACGGCACGCTGCTGCCGTACGGGGCGCCGGACTCGTATCCCGTGTACGAGTCCGGCGGCGCGGACCCGCACGCGCATCCGCTGCTCACCCGGATCGACCCCGGCCTCGGCCATCGGCTCCGGGACCTGGACTGTGTCCTGGTGTGGGCCTCGACCTGGCTGGACGACGCCAATGATGTGATCGCGCCCTGGCTGGGGCTGCCCCCGTTGCCGGTGCTGGACTGGCCCGACCAGCCGCGGCCGAGCGGTGGCGTCCACTGGAAGACCCGGCCGCTCGTCGAGCACGCGGCCGGCCGCGCCTTCGTCTGGCTGGACGACGAGATCGGCGCCGCCGACCACGCCTGGGTCGGCGCCCACCACCCCGGCCCGGCCCTGCTGCATCGGGTGGATCACCGGCGGGCGCTGACGGAGGCGGACTTCGGGGTCGTACGGGAGTGGCTGGGCGGGGGCTGAGGGGGCGGGGCGAGGGATCAGGCAGGGCGAGAGATCAGGCAGGGCGAGGGATCGGGCAGGGCGAGGGGGCTGGGCGGGTTCTCAGCGGCGGCTGAGGAGGTCCGTCACTCGGAGGAAGCCGTCCTCGCCGTGGCCCAGGGCGATGACTCGGCGGGCCAGGCCCTCGGTCGCGCGCAGGACGCTCGCGTCGATGCCGTGCGACTCGGAGGTGTGGATGATGTGGGCGAGGGAGGAGACGGCGGAGGTGATCGGGTTCGTTTCGCCGGAGTAGCTGCCGTCGTCCACGTCCGTCGCCATCCGGTCGAACAGCGGCGGCAGGATCGCGCCGATGCCCTGGGCGAAGGGGGCCAGTTCCCGGGCGGTGATGCCCTCGGCGCGGGCCACCGCGAGGGCGTGCGCGTAGCCGGACATCGCCGTCCAGAAGATGTCGAGCAGCGCGATGTCGTAGGCGGAGGCCCGGCCGACATCCGTGCCGAGGTGGGTGTGGGTGCCGCCGAGCGTGCCGAGGGCGGGGCGGTGGACGTCGTACAGGTCCTCGGGTCCGCTGTGGAGGAACACGGCGTCGGGGGTGCCGATGGTCGTCGTCGGGGTCATGATGGCGCCGTCCAGATAGCGGATGCCGTGCTTGTCCGCCCATCCGCCCAGGTCACGGGCGCGTTCGGGGGTGTCGGCGGTGAGGTTGGCGACCGTACGGCCCTTGAGGGCGGTGGTGACCTCGGGGCGGCGCAGGACGGCTTCCACGGCGTCGTAGTTCACCACGCAGACGACGATCAGGTCACTCGCGGCGACGGCCGCCTCGGCGGAGGGGGCGGCGTGGGCGCCCCGGGCGACGAGGTCGGTGTCCTTGCCGGGGGAGCGGTTCCAGACGGTCGTACGGAGTCCGGCCGCCAGGAAGGCCCCGGCCAGCGCGCGGCCCATGGGGCCGAGGCCGAGGACGGTGACGGTGGCGTTCAGGGTCGGGGCCTTGGTTGTGCCTGTAGCCGTGTCCGTTGCCGTGCTTGTCGTCGCGTTCAGGTGTATCGGTGAGGAACGGGGTTCCGTATGACACGTGGCCGTGCCCATGATCTGAACGTCTGCGGTGTGACCGCGGCGGTCGCCGTGATCGACGGCAAGTGGAAGACGTTGCTGCTGTGGCTGCTGGAGTCCGGCCCGCAGCGGCCCGCCGAGCTGCGCCGCCAGGCACCCGGGCTCAGCGAGAAGGTGCTGACCCAGGCACTGCGGGAGATGGCGCAGGACGGTCTGGTGCACCGGGAGGTGTACGACGTACTGCCGCCGAAGACGGTCTACTCCCTGACCGATTTCGGCCGGGAACTGTCCGAGGCCCTCGCCCCCCTCTCCGACTGGGGTCACCGCCGCCTGGAGCGACTCGCGGCGTCCTGATCACGTCAGGCGTCCAGCGTCGCTCGGGTGGGGGCGGATGCCAAGTACGTACAAAAAGGTGGGTGTTGGTGGGGTGGGGGGTGGGAGGTGGACTTGGGCCTCCCACCCGGCAGGTCCGAGGGGGCCTACGCCTCCGACCGGTCCGACGCCTCCCTGGCCGACCGCTCCAGTTGGTCCCGGTACTCCGCCCACCAGGCCTTGTCGTCGGTGGTCAGGCTGGTGTTGGTCTCGCTCATGCCGACCGCGCCGTCGAGGAGTTCGCGGAGGATGTCGGCGTGGCCGGCGTGGCGGTCGGTGTCGGCGATCACCCGGACCGTGAGGTGGTGCAGGGTCGCCTCGTTCCTGTCGCTGGGCCACCACGGCACCCGGCCGACCGTGTCCAGCGGCAGGGCGTCGAGCGTGGCGTCGGCGTGGGCCCAGGCCCTGCGGTACAGGCCCACGATGTCCTCGCGCGACTGATCGGCGGTGGCCCACATGTCGGCGTTGGTCTCGCCCGCGTCCCCCTGCCAGGGCAGCGCCTCGCCGTGTGCGCGGCCGAAGGTGTCGCAGAGGTAGCCCAGTTCGACGCCGGCCACGTGTTTCACCAGCCCCAGCAGATTGGTGCCGGTCGGGGTCAGGGGCCTACGGATGTCGTACTCCGAGAGCCCTTCGAGCTTCCAGAGCAGGGCCTCGCGGGCGGACTGGAGATAGAAACGGAGGTCGTCCTGGGGCGTGGAGTGCGCGGAGGGCACGGGGAGGGGCATGGGGCCATCTTTGCCCAAGTGGTATCGGGGGGTAAGGGGGTGTCTGGCCGGGGGTGGCCGCCGGGGGGCGGGGCGGCTGGGGGTTGGCTGGGGGTGGCCGGAGGGTGATGACGTACCGCGTGGGCTGCGCCCCTCGGCCGGTCACATGATCCTTGCTGTCTGCTGTCTGCTGTCTGCTGTCTGCTGTCTGCTGTCTGCTGCCTGCTGCCTGCTGCTGGTTGGCTACGCCCGGGTGGCCCGCTCCGCCGCAGCCGGAGTCCGGTCCTCCGCGGCCTCCGCGTCCTTCAGTCGCCGGGCCCGCTTGCCCTCCTTCACCCACCACTTGCGGGCGCCGGGCCTACGGGCCTCGTGGGCGAGTTGCTTGGCCGTGCTCCGGCACACCAGTTCCTTGAGGCGGGCGCCCGGTCGGCCGCCGACGTAGGAGGCCAGCTACTGACGGCCTCCGCGATCCGCAGGGCGGCCTGGGCGGGTGTGAGGCGGGTGGTGTCGATGACCTCGGCCTCGGCGTGCAGCCAGGTGCGGGCCGCCTCGGCGTAGGGGTCGAGGTAGGTGAGTCGGAACGAGGAGTTGGGGCCGACAATCGTGTCCCCCGCGATGCGCTCGCGGAGGGTCTCCTGGTCGGCGTGGAGGACGAAGTGCCGGACCGGAATGGAGTGACGGGCGAGGCCCGCGCTGATCTCGCGCCAGTACTGCTCGACCAGGACGGTCATGGGCATCACCAGGATGCCGCCGGTGTAGTCGAGCACGTGGCGGGCGGTCTCGACCACGAGCGGTCGCCATGGCGGCCAGTGCTGGAAGTTGTCCGTCGAGGGCAGCCCCGGCGTGATGTCCATGAGCGTCTCACCGACCTTCTCGGCGTCGAACACCCGCGCATCCGGGAGCAGCGGCTGTACGAGCGCACTGGTCGTCGTCTTGCCCACGCCGTGGGTGCCGTTGAGCCATACGATCATGCGATCGAGGCTAGCGCGGGGCGCGGGGCATGCGGCGAGGTTTGGGGCTGCGGGGCGCGGGCCGCGGCGGCGGACATCGAGTACGGCAGATATTCAGCACGGGCAGCGTCGGCTGGCCTGCGACTTCGACCGGGCGAGCACGAGGGATGTCACCGGGACGGCACGCCTCCTGTCACCAGCAGCGCGCAAGGGCACAACCGGTGCCACCGGCTCCGACGCTCCGTCGATGGCCCGCGCCGCCCAGCAGCCGCAAAGGACGGGACCTGGGTGCCGGGCCGTGAGGGAAGTCGCGTCAACCGGTCAAAGACCGGCGACGCCCCGGGCCTTCTTCAGCACGGAGTCGAGCGCGTCCACCGCGGCGTCCTGCCGCCTCGCGTGCGCCGCCCGGTCCGCCGGCACCAGCCGTGCGGCGGCCTGCACGGCGCAGGCGTCCGGGTCGCCGAAGGCGGTCCGCGGGTGCTCTCCCGTATCCGCGCAGTGCGTTGTGACCTCCTTGACCGCCTGGAGCACGACCGCCCGGTCCACGCCCGGCTGCATGGCCAGTCGCACCTGGAAACGAGCCATCCACTTTTCGCGGTCCTTCTCCCCAGCCGCGTCCGTCGTCCGGTCCTTCTTCATCAGGTGCCCTCCTGCGTGCTCGGCAGCCGTCCGTCAAGGAGTTGGACGGCCTGGCATCGACATGGGTTGCACAAGCAAGGAACCAATGAGCCCCAGCCGGCCACCGTGAGCCACACCGGCTCCACCGGCCCACCCCTCCGGTCCCGGGCTTCGACGCCGATGTTCCTTGACTCCCTGGTTCACAACGCCCCTGCCCGGCAAGGGTCGTTCCATCGGATACCTCCACGGTCCGCCCGAACAGTTTCCACGCTGGATCACCTGCACCACCCGGCACGGAGGGCACCCGATGGACACCCCAAGCCAGCCCCAGACAATCACCGGCCCTCAGATGGTTGCAGCGTTCTCGGCTGCGCTGTGGGGGAACGCCGGGCAGAGCGAGCGCGGATTCCGAACTAGTCCAGCAGGGAGAAGTCACCGTTGACAAAGATCTCGTTGAGGTCGATTCCTTCGGATTCGGCGCAGGTCGGCGCGTAGGTATTCCGCGTCGACTGCGGGGACCACGAATCCGATCACGATGAAGACGTACCTGGACGACCGCCCAGAGTCACGGGGCCTGCGGGGACACGCTGCGTACGCGCCGACCGGCGCCAGGGGGCGGCAGAGCCCCCGGGCGCCGGTCGTCGTATGGTTCGATTTCCTCATATGCGAGAGGAACGATGCAATGCTCGGCTATTGGCTGGGGGTCGTCCGCCGGCTGGCTCTGCCCGCGCTGGCGACCGGCGCGGTGTGCGCGGCAGCCACGACCGCCGTGCTGGTCGTGGGCGACGGCACACCCTGGAGTGGGGCTGTCCCTCAGGCCCTGGCCGCAGGCGCGGTGGTCGCCCTCGCCTTCGCTGCCGTGCTGTCCACCTCCACACTGGTGAGGGCGGCCCGCACGGCCCGCCGGTACGGGTTCACGCTCGGCCCCGAAGCCGTGGCCCTGCCCTCCGTCCGTGAGGTGCGGGTACCCGCCATCGCGGGCAGGACCGCCTTCCAGCTGACAGACAGCGTGCGGTGCGCGGTCGAGAAGGACCCCGTCCTGCGGTTGGACGAGATCACCGCGTTCGGGCACGGCACCCTGGATCTGACCCTGTGCGGGCCGTCGGACACGACGGTTTCCGTACAGGTCCGCCTCACGACCGGGCCAAAAGAGATGGCCGCCGTCGTGGAGGTACGTCCGGCGGCCACGTACAAACGGCTGGACGCCGCGGCCTGCTGGGCCGTCGCCCGCGTCGTCGAGGAGCGCGTGGCGCAGGCCCTGCGCGCCGAGGCCACAGACGGCACCGCCGCCCGCTGACGCCGGGCCGCCTTCGTGTGTCCGCGAGTGGCTACCGGGTCACCGGCAAATACTCGACTACCTCGATTACCTTGCCTCGCAGCATCGTCGAGGCATCAAGGTCCGCAGCGGCCCTCCGGGGCGTTCGCCTACATGGCCGCTTCTTGGTCCGGACAAACGACCTGATACCAGCCGGGCACACCCGAGGCCGGGCCGCCGGGCTGAAGGTGACCAAGGTGGCGACGAAGGATCCCGCGGACGAGCCAGACTGGTCGGCCGAGGACAAGCCTGGCACCGGCGTACGTGCGCAGCGGCGTGCCCGGCAGGCCGAAGCCGAGGTATCGATTCTGGTGGGACTCATCCCGTAGGGCGTCGTAGTCGTCCGGCGTCGTCACCAGCATCGGAGACCTTCCCAGGGAATCGGTGCAGCGGAAGAGAGCGTCGTTGGAGAAGGTGTGGGAGTGGAGTCCCGCGAAGGGCGGGGACGTTCAGCCGCTGCTCGGCCTCTGTGTAGACGGTGTCGATGGTGCGCCGGTGCTGGCTGAGGTTCGTTCATCGGCGAAGCGCTCGTAGTGCCCGCCAAACAGGATCGGCCACCATGCCCAGCAGCGTGGCGAACTCTGGATAGGTGGCGATGTGCTCCCGCTCGTCGACGCGTCGTCTGATGACGTTCCCGTAGATGGCTTCCTTGGTGTCGGGGAAGCGCCGGGCGATCCTCCGTGTCGGTGCTCAGCGGAAACGTGCTCTGGGAGGTGACCGACGCGGGTAGTAGCGGTTGCCGTGTACCCAGATGCCGTGTCGGCGGAAGAGCCGGAGATCGGCGGGATGATGGGCGAGGACGGGCCTGGTGATCCCGCGGCGGTGCATGCAGTGTGAGCAGGCAATGAGCAGGCAATGCGGAGACGTCGACCTGCGGCGTCTCGACTCGGCGCCGCACCCGGCCCCGCGTGCCGGTCGACTCGTCTGCCTGCGCCGCGAGCACCTCCGCGACGGCTGCCATTACCCGCTCATCGGTGCGGCCTGTTGGCGAGGACAGACGCGTCTTGCGGTGATCGGCCAGCCCCCAGACACCTTGATCCCGGTAGCGAGCCCGCATCCGCTCGACCGTCCGCGTGCTCACCGCCCAGCCAAGGGAACGCAGCTCAGTGGCCTTCGCGGCGACCCGCTCCTCCAAGGTGCGCAGGGCTGGGTCGTATTCGGGCCGCTGCCCGGCCTCAACCCCGGCCTCCGGAGTCCAGCTCCAGCTGCTGCCGCTCCCAGGCGGCGGCCTTCTCCGCCTCCTGCGGCGGGACTGTGTCCAGCAACGCGGACGGCGCCACCAATGGTGAACCCTCCCGCTGACCGAGGAACTCGAAATCCTCGGCGGCCAGCAGATGAGACAGCAGCCCCCTACCGTTCTCGAACCGCGCGAAGTGGTCCGGCGCTGCGAGACCGTCCGGCCCTTCTCGTTCCGCCAGAACAGCCACAACGGCTGCGACAGCAGCCCGGTCCCTCGGGCATGAAGTCCAGCAGCATCGCGTGATCCCTGCTCCAGCCACGACTCGAACCCCACATGCCCGCCGGTCGTGGCCGACCAGTACAGCCCTGGAAAGTTCCGCTGACCGCGGTAGGACGGGAACCCGCGTACCGGCAGCCCCGCCTCGAACTCGACAGCCGTTGCCTCGGCCAGCGGCCTCCGGCCTTCACCCCCGGCATCCCGCCAACTGACCTCGAACCCCTCCGTGCCCGGCCCCATGTACGCGACTGTCCAGAAACATTGGGAATCCGCCAGATCATCTGGGGCGAAACCCCTCATGAGGATGAAGCCGGGACCAGGGTCGGCGTATCAACCTGGTTGGATCCGTGCATGACGGACTGGTCGAAACTCAGCCACGCCTACGGCTCGGCAGAAGACATACCCGCCCTGCTGGACCGGATCGCGTCGGAACCGAAGCCCGAGCTCTGGAGCGACCTGTGGTCAGCGCTGTGCCACCAGGGCAGCGTCTACTCGGCCAGCTTCGCGGCGCTGCCCTGGCTGGCCGGCGTAGCCGGCAGTGGCGACCGAGAGCAGACGGTGAGCGCCCTGGTTCTGGCAGGCGCCATCATGGCGGGCGCCGAGCAGCCGCACGGAGCCGGCGACGTCCGCGCGCGGCACGCCGCGGAGATCGAGAGCCTCCTGGTGGCAGTGAACCAGCAGCTCCGGACGCCATCCGATCGCACCGACTACATCCACCTGCTGGAAGCCATGCTGGGCTTCGAAGGTGTCGTGGGCTGGAGCGAAGACCTGGCCTGGGGGCTGAGCAACGAGGAGTACGAGGTCGACTGCCCCGGCTGCCAGACCGGCCTGTTCATCGTCCTCGGCGAGCGAGGATTCTTCTCCACCAGCGAGGACTACGCGCTCTCGGACGACGACGTCGAGACGAGCCCCCTGCTACCGGCGAACCCGGCCAACCTCGACGGCATCGGTCGACGCCTCCACGACATCGCACTCTCCGACGGCCAACACGAGGTCGCCCACGCGCTGACCTACGTGTTCGGACGAGCGACGTGCCCAGACTGCGAAACCGAATTCTCCGTCGCAGACCAGGTCGGCGCCGACTGGCCAGCCGCGCGGTAGACGCCAGAACAGTGGGACTCCGCCAGGCCCAGTCAGTCCGCAGCGCACTTTTGCAAGCGGGTGCTTGCAAAAGTTAGCAGTGGGGGGCATGGTGGAGGCATGGCATCGCTCAACGTCGGCAATCTTGGTGAGTATCTGCGCGAGCAGCGGCGCAACGCGCAGTTGTCGTTGCGGCAGCTCGCGGAGGCTGCCGGGGTGTCGAATCCGTATCTGAGCCAGATCGAGCGCGGGCTGCGCAAGCCGAGCGCGGAGGTGTTGCAGCAGGTCGCCAAGGCGCTGCGGATCTCCGCCGAGACGTTGTACGTGCGGGCCGGGATCCTTGACGCGGAGCGTGATCCGGTCGAGGTCGAGACCCGCGCGGTGATCCTGGCCGACCCGACGCTGAACGAGCGGCAGAAGCAGGTGCTGCTCCAGGTGTACGAGTCGTTCCGGAAGGAGAACGGGTTCGTGGCGCCCGGGGCGGACGGGGACGTGTCCGCCGGGGGCGACGACTTCGTACGCGATGTACGCGATGTGCGTGATGTGCGTGACGTGCGGGACCCCGACACCGGTCCCGTATCCGACGACCGCGGCGATGCCGGCCCGCGGCGGGGTGCCGGGTGAACCTGACCAGGGAGACACCGGCGACCGACGCGGACCACCACCGACCCTCAGCCGAAAGTGAATACGGGAGGACCCTCACCATGGCCATCACCGACGACCTGCGCAAGACCTTCAGCGACCCGACCCCGCTCTACTTCGCCGCCGGCACCGCCGACCTGGCCTACCAGCAGGCCAAGAAGGTGCCGGGGCTGGTCGAGCAGCTGCGGGCCGAGACACCGGCCCGGATCGAGGCCGTGCGCGGCACCGACCCCAAGGCCGTCCAGGAGAAGGCCGCCACCCGTGCCAAGGAGGCCGGCGCCCGGGTCAAGGAGACCCAGGAGAGCCTCCAGGTCAAGGTCAACGAGTTCATCAACGGGCTCGACGGAGACCTCAAGAAGCTCGGCAGCACGCTCGACACCGATCTCAAGAAGCTCGGCGAGAGCGCCACGGACCTCGCGCTGCGCAGTGTCGGCGTCGCCGCCGAGTACGTCGTCAAGGCCCGCGAGACCTACGAGAAGGTCGCCGAGCACGGCGAGCAGACCGTCAAGACCTGGCGTGGCGAGGCTGCCGAGTCCGCCGCGGACATCGCCGTCGCCGTCGAGCCGAAGGCGGCGCCCGTCGAGCCGGTCGAGTCCGTCCACGTCAAGGAGGACGGCGAGGCCGAGGCCGCCGCCCCCGCCAAGAAGGCTCCGGCCAAGAAGGCCCCGGCCCCCCGCAGGACCACCGCGAAGAAGACCACGCCGCCCGCCGAGTGAGCGGCGTGACTCCGGCAGGGGCCGGGCACTTCCTGGGTGCCCGGCCCGTTCTCCTCGTGGTGAGGACGCCGTTGCGGGTACGGTGACGGGGTAGGGACGATCCGATACGGGTGGTGGACGTTGTGCTGATGCAGGGGTTCACGGGATTTCTGTGGCTGCTGAACCTGGCGCTGACCGTGTTCAGCGCCTTCGCGCTGATCGACGCGGCCACGCGCCGTGAGGACGCCTATCGCGCGGCGGACAAGAAGACCAAGCCGTTCTGGCTGATCATCCTCGCCCTCGCCCTGGTGGTGAACCTGATCTTCGGCGTCCTGTCGTTCCTGCCGATCATCGGCCTCATCGCCACCATCGTCTACATGGTCGATGTCCGGCCGGCCCTCCGCGGTCTCCCGGGCGGCGGTCGCTCCCACCGCGGCTCCAGCAGCGACGGTCCTTACGGTCCGTACAACGGCGGGCGGTAGGCCCGGTTCGTAGGGTGGTTTCCGTGACGGTGGGTGGTAGGTCCTTCGCGCCAGGGTCTCGGCCCAGTTGCTCCCGCCCCGTCACCTCCGTCACCCCCGCTCAAGCAGCACCACCGCCACGTCGTCCGTCAGCTCGCCCCCGTTGAGCTGCCGTACCTCGCTGACGGCCGCCCGGAGCAGGGACTCCCCGCGCAGCCCCTCCGTCAGCTGGCGGCGGACCATCGTGACCATCCCGTCCTGGCCCAGCCGTTCCCGCCCGGCGCCGATCCGCCCCTCGATCAGCCCGTCGGTGTAGAGCATCAGGCTCCACTCGCGCCCCAGCTCCACCTGCATCCGCGGCCAGCGGGCGCCCGGGAGCAGGCCGAGCGCGGGGCCGTTGTTGTCCTGCGGCAGCAGGCCCGCCGGGCGTCCCGCGCGGGCGATCAGCGGGGCCGGATGCCCGGCCAGGCACAGGCCCGCCCGGCGCGCGTCCGGCGCGATGTCGACCGTGCACAGGGTCGCGAAGATCTCGTCATCGTTCCGCTCATGCACCAGCACCTGCTGCAAGGTCCCCAGCAGTTCGTCCCCGCACAGCCCCGCGAAGGTCAGCGCCCGCCACGCGATCCGCAGCGCCACGCCCAGCGCGGCCTCGTCCGGCCCATGGCCGCACACATCGCCGATCATGGCGTGCACCGTGCCGTCGGGCGTGCGCACGATGTCGTAGAAGTCGCCGCCGAGCAGCGCGCGCGAGCGCCCGGGGCGGTACCGCGCGGCGAACCGCAGCGACGAGCCCTCCAGCAGCGGCGTCGGCAGGAGGCCGCGTTCCAGACGGGCGTTCTCCTGTGCCCTCAGCCGGCCCTCGGCGAGCCGCCGCTCGGCGCTGTCGGAACGTTTCCTCTCCACGGCGTACCGGATCGCCCGGCTCAGCAGCCGGCCGTCCAGCTCATCGCGGAAGAGGTAGTCCTGCGCGCCCACCCGTACCGCCTCGGCGCCGCGCTCGGAGTCCCCGGACGCGGTGAGCGCGAGCACGGCGTGCCGGGGTGCCAGCTCCAGTACGTGGCGGAGTACGGCCAGCTCGTCGGGGTCGGCCGGGATAGTGGGGGAGGTGGTGGGTGTGGTGGATGCGGGGGACGTGGCTGGGGTGGTGGCGGAGGGGCCCGACAGGCCCGGGGCGCCGGACGTCCCTGCCGTTCCGGGAGTACCTGCCGTACCGACGGCGCCTGCCGTACCGGCGGCGGCGACCCCGGATCCGGCCCCGCGCGCCGAGAGCGCGAGGTCCAGCAGGATGCAGTGCACATCGTCGGTGAGCAGCCGTCCGGCCTCGGTGAGATTGCGGGCCGTACGGACCCGGATCGGCTGTCCGGCGGAGTCCAGCAGCTCCGGCACGATCGCCGAGCCGCCGGGGTCGTCCTCGATCAGCAGCAGCGTGAGCGCGCCACCGGCGGCGGGATCCTTGACCGGGAGCGCGGACGGACCACCCGCGCTCGACCCCACGGCGGGTCTCACGGCGGGTCTCGTGGCGGACCCCATGACGGAGCCCACCGTCGACTCAGCGACCGACTCGGCGACCGACTCGGCGACTGACTGGGTGACCGACTCGGTGACCGGCTCGGCGGCGGACGCCGGGCCTGACCCCATGGCGGAGCCGCCGGGCGCCGACGCGGACGTGGCGTGCGCCTGACCACTCTCCACGGCCGGGATCGCTCTCTGCCGCGGTACGGGTACGGGCATGGTCCTGGGTTCCTTCCCTCCCCCCGAGGGCACGGCAGGCCGAGGGTGCTCGGCCTACCGACCGGGACCCTAGCGGGTGGTGGCGCCCGATTGGAATGGGGCGTGGCAGGTCGCTCGGCAGGCGGCCAATGTCATATGCCGCGATCCGTACCGCAGTTGGGCACCCCGCCCCTGGCCTGGAATGACGAAGGTCACGTCGGTGCGGGGTTTGGCCCCGAGGCGGCGTGCGCCGGGTCACATGCCGCCCGGCACCGGCCACCCGTCGGCCCTCTTCGCCCGCCACCCGTCACCCGGCGGCACCGCCACCCGTCACCCGACGGCACCGCCGCCCGTACACCTGCCGTCACCCCCGCCCCAGGCTCACGCCCCCGGCCGCACAACCCCCAGGATCGGCATCGAACCGGCACCGGCGATGGTCACCGTCCGCCCGGGGCGCGGGGAGTGCACCATGGAGCCGTCGCCCACGTACATCGCCACATGGCTGGCGTCGGAGTTGTAGACGATCAGGTCGCCGGGGCGCATGTCCGCGACGTCGACGCGGGTCAGCTGGCGCCACTGTTCCTGCGAGGTGCGCGGTATCGGCGTACCGGCGGCGGCCCATGCCTCGGAGGTGAGTCCGGAGCAGTCGAAGGTGTCCGGGCCCTCGGCGCCCCATTCGTACGCCTTGCCCAATTGGTCCTTCGCCCACGCCACCGCCTGCTCGCCCGCGGTGGTCGTGCCGCCCGCTATCCCGCTCGTCTCATCTGTCTCGTTTGTTTCGTTTATCTCGTCGAGTATCCCGGTGTCGACCCAGGCCGTCTGGGCGCGGGCGGCGGCCTGCCGCTCCAGCTCGGCGAGGCGCTCCTTCTCGTCCTGCTCCAGCTGGGATTCGAGCTGCTCGGCGGCGGCGATCTGCTCCGTGATCTCCTTCTTCGCCTTGTCCTTGGCCTTGCGGTTGGCCTCCAGCTTCTCCCAGCCGGCGGAGGCGTCCTTGGCGTACAGCTCCAAGTCGTCCTGGATCTGCTCCAGTTCGGCGAGGGTCTTGTCGGTGGCCCGCTCGCCCTGGAGGATGCGCCCGGCGCCGTCCAGGAACTGGCGCGGATCGTCGCTCAGCATCAGCTGCGCCTCGGGCGGCAGCCCGCCCGTGCGGTACTGGGCGCGGGCCGCGGCGCCCGCCTGCGCCTTCAGCTCCGCGAGCTTCTCCTCGCCCGCCACGATCTGCCCCGCCAGGTCGACGATCTCCGCGGACTGCCGGTCGGCCAGCTCCTCAGCCGCGTTGTAGGCGTCCGTGGCCACCGCCGCGTCGTGGTAGAGGTCGTCCAGCTGTATGCGTACGATCTCCAGCTCGGCTGTGGTGGCCGGGCCCGAGTTCGAGGCCGGGCCCGAGGCCGACGGGGCGCTGGGGGTCGGCTCCGGGGTCGGCGCGGCGGCTGCCGTGCCCGGCACCACCAGCATCGTCACCGCGCAGACGACGGAGACCGCCGCCGCGATCAGCCCGCGCCTGCCCGATGCCGATACCGATGCCGACGTCGAGGCCGGTACGAGTGCCGATACCGAGGCCGGTACGAGTGCCGGTACCGATGCCGGCGCCGGCGTCGGCGATGGTGCTGCTGCCGGTGTCATAACCCCGCCCCCCACTGATTAACCGTCAGTAACCCGCGCCACCCGAGGCATCGCGCATGACGCGGCGCGACCCGGCGGAGGCCCTGACTCCCTCCCCCGGATGCACGCGACGTACGACGATCTCCCCGACTTGGTGACGAACGACTCACTGAGATCGTTCCGCGCGGTTCGGCCCGCCGGGGAAACGAGGGGGAAAACCGTCACGTACGGGGTGCCAACGCGTCCCAGCGGACAGTGATCTCGCCCTGCCGCCAGCGCCCCGGACCGTCGGTGACCGGCCAGTCGGCGGTCAGCGCGCGCACCGCGCGGATCCAGCGCTGCCGGGCGCCGTACGAGGCGTAGGGCGCGGCGGCGGCCCAGGCGCGGTCGAAGTCGCGCAGGAACGCGTGCACCGGCTCACCGGGGACATTACGGTGGATCAGCGCCTTCGGCAGGCGTTCGGCCAGGTCGGAGGGGTGGTCCAGGACGGCGAGGCGGGCGGCGAAGGTGACCGTGCGCGGCCCCTCCGGCCCGAGCGCGACCCACACATGCCGGCGTCCGATCTCGTCGCACGTCCCCTCGACCAGCAGCCCCCCGGCCGACCCGGTCACCGCGTCCCCCGGCGCGAGCCGCGCGCACAGGCGCTCCCAGACCGCGCCGACCTCCCCCTCGTCGTACTGGCGCAGCACGTTCGCCGCCCGGATCAGCAGCGGCGGCCGGGGGACCGGCACCTCGAAGCCGCCGTGCCGGAAGACCAGCCCGTCCCGCGCGTACGGCTGGGCCGCCGCGACCCGCGCCGGGTCGATCTCCACCCCGACCACACGGGTGCGGGGCGCCACCGCGCGGAGCCGGGCGAGGAGTTCCACGGCGGTCCAGGGGGCGGCGCCGTACCCGAGGTCGACGGCCACCGGATCGGCGGCCCGGCGCAGCTCACGGCCGTGCGTCGCCGCGATCCAGCGGTCCATGCGGCGCAGCCGGTTGGGGTTGGTGGTCCCCCGCGTGACCGTGCCCACGGGGCGGGAGGTCGCACGGGATGCCATGGCTACGAGGGTAAGCGGACCGCCGGACACCTGGTCCCGCCGGGCACGCGGTCGTACGGGCACCCGCTCCCCGCCGGGCATCCGCCCGTACGAGCCGCCCCCCCACCAAGCATCCAGCCGTACGGGCCGCCCCCCACCAAGCATCCAGCCGTACAAGCCGCCCCCCCCCGCCGAGCCTCCGCCCGTACGGGAACCCACCCCCCACCAAGCACCAACTCACCCCCCACCCCCCCCACCCCCCACTCGAACGGTTGAGCGACCCCCAGTAATGATTGGGCAAAGAAACCCCCGTCCGAAACCCGAAGGAAATGGAGCACCCCCTTCCGGCGTTGCACCCCCGTGGAGGGCGCGGGACGCCCTCCTCAGGCATGCCCGCGGCAGGGAGGAACCGCACGTGAGCCAATACGTCGGCAGGCTCGGTCGGCGCTCCCCGGCGACGGCCTCCCGCTTGAGCGGCATGCGCCTCGGCCACCGCAGGCCGCGCCGCGTCGCGATGCTCTCGGTGCACACCTCCCCCCTCCACCAGCCCGGCACCGGCGACGCAGGCGGCATGAACGTCTACATCGTGGAGCTGGCCCAGCGCCTCGCCGCGATCGACATCGAGGTCGAGATCTTCACCCGGGCCACCTCCGCCGCCCTCCCGCCCACCGTCGAACTCGCCCCCGGTGTCCTGGTCCGGCACATCGACGCCGGACCCTACGAGGGCCTCGCCAAGGAGGAGCTGCCCGCCCAGCTCTGCGCCTTCACCCACGGCGTGATGCAGGCGTGGGCCGAACACCGCCCCGGCCACTACGACCTCGTCCACTCGCACTACTGGCTCTCCGGCCACGTCGGCTGGCTCGCCGCCCAGCGCTGGGGCGTCCCCCTGGTGCACGCCATGCACACCATGGCCAAGGTCAAGAACGCCAACCTCGCCGACGGCGACACCCCCGAGCCCGCCGCCCGGGTCATCGGCGAGACCCAGATCGTCGACGCCGCCGACCGCCTGATCGCCAACACCGCCGAGGAGGCCGAGGAACTCGTCCGGCACTACGGCGCCGACCCCGGCAAGGTCGCCGTCGTCCACCCCGGTGTCAACCTCGCCCGCTTCCACCCCGGCGCGGGCCGCGCCGCCGCCCGCGCCCGTCTCGGCCTGCCCCAGGACGCCCTGATCCCGCTCTTCGCGGGCCGCATCCAGCCCCTCAAGGCCCCGGACGTGCTGCTGCGCGCGGTCGCCGTGCTCCTGGACGAGCGGCCCGAGCTGCGCTCCCGGATCGTCGTGCCGGTCGTCGGCGGCCCCAGCGGCAGCGGCCTCGCCAAGCCGGAGGGGTTGCAGAAGCTCGCCGCGCGGCTCGGGATCGCCGATGTCGTACGGTTCCGGCCACCCGTCGGCCAGGACCGGCTCGCCGACTGGTTCCGGGCCGCGTCCGTGCTGGTCATGCCCTCCTACAGCGAGTCCTTCGGGCTGGTCGCCATAGAGGCGCAGGCCGCCGGTACACCCGTACTGGCCGCCGCGGTGGGCGGGCTGCCGGTGGCCGTGCGCGACGGCGAGACCGGCTTCCTCGTGCGGGGACACGAACCCGCCGAATACGCCCGGCTGCTCGCCCGGTTCGCCGACGACCCCGCGCTCGCCGGCCGCATGGGCGACGCCGCCGCCCGCCACGCCCGCTCCTTCGGCTGGGACGCCGCCGCCGCCGCCACCGCCGAGGTCTACACCGCCGCCGTGCACGCCCACCGCCGCCGCGCCCGCGACCGGCACGCCTGAACCCGCTGTCGTACGCTCCCCCCATGGCGGACGCACAGCGGCAGGCGGCACAGGTCATCGAGGGTGTGCTGCGGGACGACGGGATCGAGTGGGAGAGCCCCGAGCCCGGCCACTACGTGGTCAAGCTGCCCGGCACCCGCAAGCTGTTCACCACGCTCTCCCTGATCGTCGGCCGCCACTCCCTCTCCCTCAACGCCTTCGTCGTCCGCCACCCCGACGAGAACGAGCCCGCCGTCCACCGCTGGCTCCTGGAGCGCAACCTCAAGCTGTACGGCGTGAGTTACGCCGTCGACCCGCTCGGCGACATCTACGTCACCGGCCGGCTGCCGCTCGCCGCCGTCACCCCGGACAGCACGGACCTGCTGCTCGGCCAGGTCCTGGAGGCCGCCGACGGCGGCTTCAACACCCTCCTGGAACTGGGCTTCGCCACCGCCATCCGCAAGGAGTACGCCTGGCGGGTGGAGCGCGGCGAGCCGACCCGGAACCTGGACGCGTTCACCCACCTGATCCAACGCCCGTCCGACTGACCCCGTTCCCGCCCGGAGCCGTCCGGCACCACGGCCGCCGCGCCACCGCTCCATCCGTACGGCACCACGGCCCCCGTACCACCACCCCACCCGTACGACGCTCAGCGCGCCCCCGACCGGTAGCGCCCCGGCGTCACCCCCACCAGCCGCCGGAAATGGCGGGTGAGGTGGGCCTGGTCGTAGAAGCCGGTCCCGGCCGCCGCCTCGGCGGGGCGTGCCCCCGCGAGCAGCAGCGCACGGGCGCGGGCGACCCGCCGCGAGGTCAGATACTGGTGCGGGGCGATGTCGTAGGCGGCGCTGAACGCCCGTACGAGATGGGCGGGATGGGCGCCGAGCAGCCGCCCCGCCTCCTCCAGCGACACCCCTTCCACCACCCGCGCGTCGAGCAGCTCACGCAGCCGGCGGGCCAGTACGGGGTCGGCGACCCGTGGGACGGCGGCGGTGAGCCGGGGGCGCAGCAACTGGCCGAGCCGCTCGGCGACGAAGGTCAGCCGGCTCTCCGCCGCCAGCTCCTCGCCGGGCCGGGCGAGCGCGGTGTGCAGTTGCCCGACGCGCCGGCGCAGCAGCGGATCGCGCAGGTCGGGGCTGTCGACGGCGGCCCCGATCAGATCGTGGGCCAGCCGTGAGGAGTCCAGGTACAGGACGCGTTTGCGGAAACCGCCCGGGGTGGCCGGGGCGCCGTTGTGCGGGATGTGCGGCGGCAGCAGGGACACGGTGTCGTGCGGAGTGCCGTGCCGGTGCCGCTCCAGGTCGTACCGTACGGCCCCGTCGTCCACGATCAGCAGCGTCCAGGACTCATGGACGTGCATCGGATAGGCGTACTCGGTGAAGTGCGCGTGGAACACCTCCACGACGCCCGGGATCGCGGGGCGCCAGGCGGAGACGGTGGTGTCCTGCCGCGACGCAGCCATGCAAACAACGTACAAGACCCGGCGGCGGCCGGACGGCGAGCCTGCTCCCATGACAGCCACCGACGCCCTGCCCCCCGCCCGCTTCGACACCCGGTCCGCCACGAGATCCGATACGGAATTCGACACGAAATTCGACACGAAATTCGACACGAAATTCGACACGAAGATCGCCGTCCTGCTGCGCGCGGACCTGGCACCCTGGCAGCGGCTGAACGTCACCGCGTTCCTGGTCAGCGGCCTGGGCACGGAGATCCCGGAGGTGATCGGGGAGCCGTACGAGGACGCCGACGGGGTCTGCTGCCTGCCGATGTTCCGGCAGCCGGTGCTGGTCTTCGAGGCCACCGGGGAGACGCTCAGGACAGCTCACGCGCGGGCCCTGTCCCGGGCGCTGCCGCGAGCCGTCTTCACGGCCGACCTGTTCACGACGGGCAACGACCGCGACAACCGGGCGGCGGTACGGGCGGTCGGCACGGCGGAGCTGGATCTGGTGGGGCTGGCGGTGTACGGGCCGCGCAACGGCGTGGACAAGGTGGTGAAGGGGGCGCGGATGCACCCGTGAGCCAGGGAATCAGGGGGCGCTGACCTCGGGCTCGGCGGGAGCGGAGGGCGTATGGACGGCCCCCGCCCGCCGGCCCTCCTCCGTCGCGGGCAGCGCCCGCATGAGCGCGGCGTACCCGGCGGCCGTCACCATCCCCAGCACCGCGCACAGCCCCCACAGCCAGTCGGCACCGTAGCGGTCGATGACGAAACCGGACATCAGCGGGGCGATCAGACCGGCGACGGACCAGGACATGGTGTACATGCCCTGGTAGCGCCCGCGCCCATGGGCGGGGGAGAGCCGGACGACGAGCCCGGTCTGGGTCGGGGCGTTGACGATCTCGGCGAGGGTCCACACCACGACGGTCAGCGCGAAGGCGCCGACCGACCCGGCGAAGGCGGTGAGCCCGAAGCCGTACCCGGCGAGCAGGGAGGAGACGATCAGCAGCCGGCGCGGATCGCGGTGCTCGATGAACCGGGTGAGCGGGATCTGGAGGGCGACGATCAGGACACCGTTGACGGCGATGGCCATCCCGTAGTCGGCAGGGGTGAACCCGGCCGCGCCCATGGCGACGGGGAGCGCCACGGACCCCTGCTGGAAGATCAGCGCGATGAGGAAGGACAGGGTGACGACGCCCATGAACCGCCGGTCGCGCAGTACGGTCCCCAGGCCCACGGCATCGACGGCGGCGGCCTCCTTCGCGCTGTGCACGGGCCGGGACTCGGGCAGTTTGATGAAGACGAGGACCGCGCAGACGGCGGTCATCCCGGCCTCGATCAGGAACCCGGCGAGATAGCTGAACTCGGCGATGAACCCGGCGGCCATGGCGGAGATCGCGAAGCCGAGGTTGATGGCCCAGTAGTTGAGGGAGAAGGCCCGCACCCGGTCCTCCGGCCGCACGATGTCGGCCATCATCGCCTGCACGGCGGGCCGCGAGGCGTTGGAGGCGGCGCCGACCAGGCAGGCCACGGCGGCGATGGCGGCGGGGTCCTGCATGAAGCCGAGCAGCGCGACGGACGCGGCGGTGGCGCCCTGCGCGATGACCAGCGTGGGGCGCCGCCCGAGCCGGTCGGCCATCACACCGCCGCCGAGGGAGGAGACGACCCCGCCGAGGCCGTAGAGGGCGGCGACCAGACCGGCGTAGGAGGCGGAGTGGCCGCGCTCCAGGGTCAGATACAGCGCCATGAAGGTGGCGACGAAGGCGCCGAGCCGGTTGACGAGGGTGCTGACCCACAGCCACCAGAACGCGCGGGGGAGCCCGGAGACGGTCTGGACGACGCTCTCGGCGACAGCACGTCTGAGACGAGCGACGGACAAACGAATCCCCCCGCGGACACGGCCGACCAAAGCCGCATGTAAGAGTCACTCACCACATGTAAGAGTCACTAACTGCGGGCAGACCTTACGCATGCGTCGTATCCGGAATCGAGCGAATTAACAATTCCCGTCAACTGTCCGCGGTGCGGGCGGCCCGCGCGGGCCACCGAACCCTTCTACTACGCTCGACCCCATGGCCGACGCACCGTACAAGCTGATCCTCCTCCGCCACGGCGAGAGCGAGTGGAACGCGAAGAACCTGTTCACCGGCTGGGTGGACGTGAATCTCACCGAGAAGGGTGAGAAGGAGGCAGTCCGCGGCGGTGAGCTGCTCAAAGACGCCGACCTGCTCCCCGACGTGGTCCACACGTCCCTCCAGAAGCGCGCGATCCGCACGGCGCAGCTGTCCCTCGAAGCCGCCGACCGTCTGTGGATCCCGGTCCACCGCAGCTGGCGCCTGAACGAGCGCCACTACGGCGCCCTCCAGGGCAAGGACAAGGCCCAGACCCTCGCCGAGTACGGCGAGGAGCAGTTCATGCTCTGGCGCCGCTCCTACGACACCCCGCCCCCGCCGCTGCCCGTCGACGCCGAGTACTCCCAGTACGCCGACGACTGCTACGCGGCCCTCCCGCCGGAGCTGCGCCCGCGCACGGAGTGCCTCAAGGACGTCGTCGCCCGCATGCTCCCGTACTGGTTCGACGCGGTCGTCCCCGACCTGCTGACCGGCCGCACGGTCCTGGTCGCGGCCCACGGGAACAGCCTCCGCGCCCTGGTCAAGCACCTGGACAACATCTCCGACGCCGACATCGCGGGCCTCAACATCCCGACCGGCATCCCCCTCTCCTACAACCTGGACCACGACTTCCGCCCCCTGAACCCGGGCGGCACCTACCTCGACCCGGCCGCGGCGACAGCGGCGATCGAGGCGGTCAAGAACCAGGGCAAGAAGAAGTAGCGAGCGTACGAACGTGGCCCCCCGCCCGCGGTATCCGCGCGGACGGGGGGTTTGTCGTCGGCCCGCTCCGCCCGCCTTTTCCTGTTCCCGCTATACCTGGCCCCGCCGATCCCGCCGATCCCGCCGGGCCACGGCCTCGGACTTCTCCAGCCAGTCCAGGTACCAGTCCCCGAAGCCAACCCCGTCGAGGGGGCCGAAGGCGCCGTCCGCCGGGCGTTCGTCGATACGCATGCCGCCCCGGTCGGGGCCGGTCACCACGAGCCAGTGGCAGTATCCGCAGCCCTCATGGCTCAGGCACAGCGCACCGGACGTCAGCCGCCCGGACAGCGCCTCGTCCTCCGCCAGCCAGGCGCGATGTGCCCGGTCGAAGGCGTCGTCGTCCACGAAGCCGGACGCCATCGGTTCCCGGCCGTCGTGCTCGGCCTGCGCACGGACGCTGTCCTCCGCCCCCGGACAGGGGAACCGCAGCCGCTCGTGCCGCATGTCCCCACCCACGTCCGACCACCGCCAGCCGGCCGCACCGCGTCCCAGGACGCTGAGCCCGTACCCGGGCCCGGCTCCCCCGGCGCCGACCTCCCGCAGAAACGCCCGGTAGCCCGCGGGCAGCACGACACCCCACTGGGCCTCGGCCTCGCTCACGTCCCGCTCCGGCAGGGGAGCGGCCAGCCGGAAGCCATGCCCCCCGGATCCGTACGTCTGCCAGGCCCCGAAGACCCGCCGCGCCCCGTCCGCACGGGCCAGCGCCGTCACGCGCTCCCGGACGCCGTCCCAGTCCACCGGCCCCGTCATGGGCGGCAGCCTAGATGAGCGCGCCGGTTGTCTTCGGCGCGCACCGCACGAAGGGCCCCCGCACCGGAAGCTCCGGCGCGCGGGGCCCTTCGTGACGTACGGGCGGTGTTGTCAGCCGCACTGGCAGGGGTTGCCCTGTTGACAGCCGCAGGTGCAGCCCGAGCCGCAGCCGCAGGCGGCGATCAGGGGGAGGCTCAGGGGACGGGCGGGCTGTTCGGTCGGGCGGTCCTGGGTGGGGTCGGGAGTGCTCGGGGTGCTGGGGGATGCAGCCATGGGTCCCTCCTCTAGGCATGTGCCTGTGCCCATTGGATGCCCGGCCCGCAGGTCGCATCAACGGCGCATCGATGCTCATTCGCGCCCCCGGCGAGGTGGGAGATGCCGGGTGCCTATGCCGGGTCCCCCGTCGCTACGCGCCCTCCACCCCCGGCACCGCCTGCGCGTCCGGCTGGAGTTCGTCCGCGTGCTCGCCGGTGACCAGGAAGACGACCCGCTTGGCCACGGCCACGGCGTGGTCGGCGAAGCGCTCGTAGTAGCGGCCCAGCAGGGTCACGTCGACCGCGGTCTCGATGCCGTGCTTCCAGCGGTCGTCCATCAGGTGCTGGAAGAGGGTGCGGTGGAGCAGGTCCATCGCGTCGTCGTCGGTCTCCATCTGCATCGCCAGGTCGACGTCCTTGGTGATGATCACCTCCGCCGCCTTGGCCATCAGCCGCTGCGCGAGCTGGCCCATCTCCAGGATGGTGGCGTGCAGGTCGTGCGGGATCGCCCGCTCCGGGAACCGCAGCCGGGTGAGCTTCGCCACATGCTGGGCGAGGTCGCCGGAGCGCTCCAGGTCGGCGGACATCCGCAGCGAGGTCACCACGATCCGCAGATCCGTCGCCACCGGCTGCTGCCGCGCCAGCAGGTCTATCGCGCGGGCCTCCAGGTCGTGCTGGAGTTCGTCGATCTTCTTGTCGTTCTCGATGACGCTCTCGGCCAGCTTCAGATCGGCGTCGAGGATCGCCGTCGTGGCGCGTCCGATCGCCGACCCGACCAGCCGGGCCATCTCGACCAGGCTGTCACTGATCGAGTCGAGTTCCTCGTGGTACGCGTCCCGCATCTGGGTTCCCTCTCGTACGTCGTTCCAGGGTGCTCAGGGTCAGGGTTCCGACCTTGCCTTACGACGTCGTTCCACGTCGTACGGGGGTCGCGCGGAGCCGCCCGGGAGGGCGCCCTCGGCCGTGCTCCTGTGGCACACCGTGCGGCCATGGTGTGGCCATGGTGTGGCACAGATGTGGCACATGGTGTGGCGCGTGTTTCTGTGGCGCATCGGACACCGCGGACCCCACGCTGTCACCCTCAGCTCCGTACGCGTCAAAATCCGCCACCCCAAATGAACCGATACTGGCTCCAAGGTGAACTCTGGGCGACGAGTGTTCGAGGTCGCCCACCGATGGCTGTGGCCACGACGCGTCCCATGCCTAACCTGGGTGCATGGACGTGAACGCGGCGGTCGCCGCAGCGGCAGCGATCGCCGGTGTGCTCACCGGCGTCATCGCCATGCTGGCGTTCCGCTGGAGCGAGCGCGACCTGAAACGCCCCACCCGTACCTCCCTGCACACCGACCCGGTGCTCCCACCGGGCGTCGACACCGTCCTGTCGGTGCTCCGCTCCTCGGCCGTCGTCCTGGACGAGGGCGACGCCGTGGTCAAGGCCAGCTCGGCGGCCTACGCCCTCGGACTGGTGCGCGGCGGCAAACTCGCCGTCGAACCCATGCTCCAGATGGCCCGGGACACCCGCCGCGACGGCGAGATACGCCAGGTCGAACTGGACCTGCCTCGTCGTGGCACCGGCCGCGGCGAGGCTCTCGCTGTCTCCGCCCGCGTCGCCCCGCTCGGCTCCCGCCTGGTGCTGCTGCTGGTCGAGGACCTCACCGAGGCCCGCCGCATAGAGGCGGTCCGGCGCGATTTCGTCGCCAACGTCAGCCATGAGCTGAAGACCCCGGTCGGCGCCCTCTCCCTGCTGTCCGAGGCGGTCATGGACGCCTCCGACGACCCGGAGGCCGTCCAGCGGTTCGCCGGGCGCATGCAGATCGAGGCCACCCGGCTGACCAACCTGGTCCAGGAGCTGATCGACCTCTCCCGGGTACAGAACGACGACCCCCTGGAGGACGCCGAACCCGTCCGCGTGGACGAACTGGTCGCCGAGGCCATCGACCGCTGCCGCCACGCGGCCGGCACCAAGCAGATCACCATGGCCGCCGCAGGCGCCGCCGACCTGCATGTCTGGGGCAACCGCGGCCAGCTCGCCGCCGCCCTCGGCAACCTGGTTGAGAACGCCGTCAACTACTCACCGGCCCGCACCCGCGTCGGTATCGCCGCCCGCCGGGTGAGCGCCTCCGGCGGCGACGCCATCGAGATCGCCGTCACCGACCAGGGCATCGGTATCTCCGGCAAGGACAAGGAGCGTATCTTCGAACGCTTCTACCGCGTCGATCCGGCCCGCTCCCGTGCCACGGGCGGCACGGGCCTCGGACTCGCGATCGTCAAGCACGTGGCCGCCTCGCACGGCGGGGAGGTCACGGTGTGGAGCTCCGAGGGACAGGGCTCCACCTTCACCCTGCGGCTGCCGGAGGCGGGAGCCGCCCGGGAGCGGGCCCAACAGCACCAGCACTCCGCTCCCGACGAGGCGGCGGCCCGGCCCACGGGCTCGCCCCACCCCGCCACCCGATCCCACACCCACCCCACTCCCCACGCATCCCATACGTCCCACACATCCCCCGACTCAACCGCGTACCAGACGCTTTCCGCCCCGGAGGTCCTTCCGTGACCCGAGTGCTCGTCGTCGAGGACGAGGAGTCCTTCTCCGACGCCCTGTCGTACATGCTCCGCAAAGAGGGCTTCGAGGTCGCCGTCGCGACCACGGGCCCCGACGGACTCGACGAGTTCGAGCGCAACGGCGCCGACCTCGTCCTCCTCGACCTGATGCTGCCCGGCCTGCCGGGCACCGAGGTCTGCCGCCAGCTGCGCGGCCGATCCAACGTCCCCGTCATCATGGTGACGGCCAAGGACAGCGAGATCGACAAGGTGGTCGGGCTCGAAATAGGAGCCGATGACTACGTCACCAAGCCGTTCTCCTCGCGGGAGCTGGTCGCCCGTATCCGGGCCGTCCTGCGCCGCCGCGGTGAGCCGGAGGAGGTGGCCCCGGCCGCCCTGGAGGCGGGCCCGGTCCGGATGGACGTCGACCGCCATGTGGTCACCGTCGCCGGCTCCAAGGTCGACCTCCCGCTCAAGGAGTTCGACCTCCTGGAGATGCTGCTGCGCAACGCGGGCCGCGTCCTGACCCGGATGCAGCTCATCGACCGCGTCTGGGGCGCCGACTACGTCGGTGACACCAAGACCCTCGACGTCCACGTCAAGCGCCTGCGCGCCAAGATCGAGCCGGACCCGGGCGCCCCGCGCTACCTGGTCACGGTCCGTGGCCTCGGCTACAAGTTCGAGCCGTAGGCCGACCCGGCCGAACACGCGAGAGGGCGGGACTCCACCAAGGAGCCCCGCCCTCTTCACATTCTTCGTCCGCCGCTACGACGTTCAGCGCCCGCCGCGCAGCCTACTCACCGGGCGTCGCGGAACCCGAGGCGGCGTCGGTCGGGGTGCCGGTGGAGCCGGACTCGGTGGAGGTCGCCTCCCCGGAGGGCTCACCGCTCGCCGTACCGCTCGCCTCCCCGCTCGGCGTGGTGGACGGCGACGGCACCGCGGTCGGGCCCCAGCTGCTGAAGAAGCTCCTGGCCGGCCAGACGAACGCCTGGAGGGTCACCGCACCGGTACGGCTGAAAGTGAACGTCACCTTCTGCACATCGCCGTCGGTCACCTTCTGGCCGTCGGCGAGCACCGCGGAGGCGTTGCCCTCGCCGCCGATGATCACCGTGCCATTGGCCGGCACGGTCAGCGGACCGCTGCCGCCGGCCGGCGAGATCTCGGCGGTGCCCACCCCGTCCACATTGATGGAGTCCAGGGTCTGCGCCGTCCGGCTGGTGTTGAACAGCGTCGCGGAGACGGCGGCCGGGCCGCTGGCGCCGGCCTCCGGCTGGGTGATGACGGTCGCGTTCTGGATCTTGATGTCGCCGACCGTGGTGGCCGCGTTGTCCGGCACGATCTGCAAGGTCTGCGCGTTGTTTCCGGCGCCGCAGGCGGCGAGCGTGGCGATCGAGAACGCGAGGGCGGAAGCGGCGAGGGCGCCGCGTCGAAGGCTGCTGCTCACGGCGGCGGCAACTCCTTGAACACAGGGGTGGCATTCCTCTTCAAAGCCACCCTAAGGATCTGTCAGCGGCCTTAGGTTACCGAGCCGTTCCCGCGCCGCCGCACCCGACCCTCCCCCAACCGGCCCGGGTCGCCCGGCAGGGGGTACCCCACCGCCGTCGGAGGAGAGCCCCGGGCGACTCGTGGCCCCGCCATTCACATAAGTCATCCGGGCATACCGCGGTGCATTATCGGGCGGCCCGCCCACTAATTCCGGGTGAAGGAATACCGACGGATCGCGCGGCGGGTCGCGCCGTGGATCACCCGGCGGATCAACTGACAGATCAACCCGATAGATCAACGGACAGATCAACCGACAGATCAACCGACAGATCGGACGGGATCGCCCGGCAGATGAACCGATCAATCACCCGATAGATCGCCCTCTGCATAGCCCTCCAGATCAAGCCATAGATCAAGCCACAGATCCCCCGCGGATGATCTGCGGATCATCCGCGGATCACCCTGGAAATTGATCACGGAGTGTCTTGATCGGAGTCCTGTGATCAATTCCGGAATCGTCTCGCGGGCGACCCGCCGGACCGAACGGAGTAGCGGAAGTCGAGCACTTGAAAGCGGACATATGTGGACGTTCAACCGGCTGGCGGGGTCGCCGGATGTGTGTAACGTGCGCGTTTCTCTCGCCCCGGAGAGCCGCTCCGACCTGCGATTACCTGGTTCCCGACGCCCGGCGAAGCACGTTCCGGTCGCTGTTGTCAAGCCCCGAGATATGCCCTGACCTGCGAAAACGCCATTCAGAACCCGCCGTTTCCGTGTTACCCTGGATAGCCACGGAAGGGGTACCTGTCACATGACGTTCAAGGTTGGCGACACCGTGGTCTATCCCCATCACGGGGCCGCGCTGATCGAGGCCATCGAAACTCGCCAGATCAAAGGCGTGGACAAGACCTACTTGGTGCTGAAGGTCGCCCAGGGTGACCTGACGGTACGTGTGCCAGCGGACAATGCGGAGTTCGTCGGCGTACGTGATGTGGTCGGTCAGGACGGGCTGGACCGGGTCTTCGAGGTGCTGCGCGCGCCGTATGCCGAGGAGCCCACGAACTGGTCCCGTCGTTACAAGGCAAACCTGGAGAAGCTCGCCTCCGGCGATGTCATCAAGGTCGCGGAAGTCGTGCGTGACCTGTGGCGTCGTGAGCGCGAGCGTGGACTGTCCGCCGGTGAGAAGCGCATGCTCGCCAAGGCCCGCCAGATCCTGGTGAGCGAGCTGGCTCTCGCGGAGAACACCAACGAGGACAAGGCCGAGGCGCTGCTCGACGAGGTCCTCGCCTCCTGACCCGGGCGCCGAACCCGATCAGCCAGCCCTCACACTGAAATGCCGCGGTGCCCGATGACGTCTTTGCAGTCGCCGGGCGCTGCGGCATGTCCGTACCCGGACGGGTATCCGCTGATCGATGATCACCATACAGATCAATCATCCCGTGCGGAACAATCAACAATCGATCATCAATCAAAAATCGATCAAGATCGACCAATCGATCAGCGTTATGCGCCGGGGGAATATCTCCCCCGGTACTGTGCGTGCCGGGCTCGGGCAACCGCCTCGACCAGGGTCACGGAAGGGTCCGGTCAGGGGCACGTGCCCGGCACGATGTGGCCATACCCAAGTAGGCCGAGCACACAAACCTGACAGGAACCGATGTCTGACGTTTCGCGCCCTTCGCCCGCAGGAGTCCGTACCGCCGCGGTCATCCCGGCCGCCGGCCGGGGCGTCCGGCTCGGCCCGGGTGCCCCCAAGGCGCTCCGCGCACTCAACGGCACGCCCATGCTGATCCACGCGGTGCGCGCGATGGCCGCCTCCCGCCATGTGGCCCTGGTGGTCGTCGTGGCCCCGCCCGAGGGCACCGCCGAGGTCAGGTCGATGCTCGACGCGCACGCCCTGCCCGAGCGTACGGAATTCCTCGTGGTCCCCGGCGGTGCCAGCCGCCAGGAGTCGGTCAAGCGCGGCCTGGACGCCCTGCCCCCCGGCTACGACGTGGTCCTCGTCCATGACGCCGCCCGCCCGCTGGTCCCCGTGGACACCGTGGACGCCGTGATCGAGGCCGTCCGCGCCGGTGCGGTCGCCGTCGTCCCGGCCCTGCCGCTGGCCGACACCGTCAAGGAGGTCGTGCCCGCCCAGGCCCCCGGCGAGCCCGAACCGGTCGTCGCCACCCCCGAGCGGGCCCGGCTGCGCGCGGTGCAGACCCCGCAGGGCTTCGACCGGGGCGCGCTGATCCGCGCCCACGAGACCGTGACCGGGGACGTCACCGACGACGCCGGCATGATCGAGCGGCTGGGCCTGAAGGTCGTGGTCGTCCCCGGCCACGAGGAGGCGTTCAAGGTCACCCGTCCCCTGGACCTGGTCCTCGCCGAGGCGGTCCTGGCCCGCAGGAGGCTCAACGATGGCTTCTGAGCCGCCCGTACTGCCCCAGGTCGGCATCGGCACCGACATCCACGCCTTCGAGGAGGGCCGCGACCTGTGGTGCGCCGGCCTGAAGTGGGAGGGCGAGGGCCCGGGTCTGGCCGGCCACTCCGACGCCGACGTCGTCGCCCACGCCGCCTGCAACGCCCTCTTCTCCGCCGCCGGGCTCGGCGACCTGGGCCGGCACTTCGGCACCGGCCGCCCCGAGTGGTCCGGCGCCTCCGGCACCGCCCTGCTCACCGAGGCCGCCCGGATCGTCCGCGAGGCGGGCTTCACCATCGGCAACATCGCCGTACAGGTGGTGGGACCCCGTCCGAAGATCGGCAAGCGGCGGGACGAGGCCCAGCAGGTGCTGTCGGACGCGGCGGGAGCGCCGGTTTCGGTGTCGGGCGCGACGACCGACGGTCTCGGATTCCCCGGCCGGGAGGAGGGCCTGATGGCGGTGGCGACGGCCCTGGTCGTGCGGACCCCGCCGAGCGGCCCGGCTTCGTAGGAGGGACCCGGCCCCGGCGCCCCGGGGGCGGGGCCGGAGCCCGCCCCCCACGCCCCCCCCCCCCCCCCGGGGGGCGCTGAAACACAACACCCCCCCCCCCCCCAC